>JAFGQA010000100.1 GCA_016935885.1 Phycisphaerae bacterium
GGCACGCGCCGCGTGACGTCACAGTCGCCTGAGGACACGTATAACGTTCTGGAGAAGTACGGTCGGAACCTGACGCAACTCGCTCACCAAGGCAAGCTGGATCCGGTGATTGGCCGGGACGAGGAGATCCGGCGTGTGATGCAGATCCTCTCGCGGCGGACGAAGAACAACCCCGTGCTGGTGGGCGAAGCAGGCGTGGGCAAGACAGCTATCGCCGAGGGCTTGGCGCAGCGAATCGTGCGGGGCGATGTTCCCGAAGGGCTGAAGGACAAGGAAATCTTCCAGCTCGACATGGGAGCGCTAATCGCAGGGGCGAAGTACCGGGGTGAGTTTGAGGAGCGTCTCAAGGCCGTGCTGAGCGAGATCGCCAGTTCACAGGGCAAGATGATCTTGTTCATTGATGAGTTACACACGGTGGTGGGCGCCGGGAAGGCTGAGGGCGCGATGGATGCAGGCAACATCCTGAAGCCGATGTTGGCTCGTGGCGAGCTGCACACAATTGGGGCGACCACGCTGGACGAGTACCGGCAGTACATCGAGAAGGACGCAGCGCTTGAGCGGCGTTTCCAGCCGGTGTTTGTTGACGAGCCGGACGTGGCGGATACGATCAGTATCTTGCGTGGGGTCAAGGAGCGCTATGACACACACCACGGCGTGCGCATTCAGGACGCCGCCTTGATCGCGGCAGCTACGCTTGCCGACCGCTATATCACCGGCCGGCAGATGCCCGATAAAGCGATTGACCTGATCGACGAATCCGCGGCCCGTCTTCGCCTTGAGATTGACTCGAAGCCAACCGAATTGGACGAGATCGAGCGACGGGTGCTCCAGTTGGAGATTGAGCGCACGGCCCTGAAGAAGGAGAAAGATGAGGCAAGCCGGCGACGGCTGGAGGATCTCGAGCGCGACCTGGCCGATTTGGGCGAGCGGAGCCGGGCCTTGGGTGCGCAATGGCAACAGGAGAAGGCACAGATTGAGAAGATCCAGGCGGCACAGCGTGCTATGGAGAGCCTGCAGCAGGATATCGAGCGTGCCGAGAGCACGAGGGACTTCGACGAAGCAGCGCGGCTGCGCTATGGTCGTGCCAGCGAGTTGCAGGATGCCCTCCAAAAGGCTGAAGCGGACTTCCGCAGAGCGCAGGGTGACCATCCGCTGCTGAACTACGAGGTGGGACCCGAGGAGATCGCGCGGGTCGTTTCCGGCTGGACAGGGATCCCGGTGTCGAGATTGATGGAGGGGGAGCGCGCCAAGCTGATGCGGATGGAGGAACAGCTGCATCAACGCGTGGTAGGTCAGGACGAGGCTGTGTCTGCCGTCTCAAATGCGGTCCGGCGCGCCCGCGCCGGCCTACAGGATCCACACCGTCCCATCGGCACTTTCCTTTTCCTGGGGCCCACGGGGGTGGGTAAGACCGAGCTCGCTCGGGCGTTGGCGGCTTTCCTGTTCGACACAGAGGAAGCCATGGTCCGTATCGATATGAGTGAGTACCAGGAGAAGCACACGGTATCACGACTGATCGGCGCACCGCCTGGCTACATTGGGTACGATGAGGGAGGGCAGCTCACGGAGGCCGTTCGGCGCCGTCCGTATAGTGTGTTGCTGCTCGATGAGGTCGAGAAAGCCCACAGTGAAGTGTTCAACGTCCTGCTGCAACTGCTGGATGAGGGAAGGCTGACAGACGGACACGGACGGACGGTTGACTTCACAAACGCGATTGTCATCATGACCAGCAACGTGGGCAGCCGGTGGATCAAGGAAGTGGGTCCGGAGGAAGCGCAGGCGAAGGTGCTTCAGGAGTTGGACAGGACGTTCCGGCCCGAGTTTCTGAACCGGATCGATGAAGTGATTCTGTTTGGCAGCCTGACGCGCGAGCACCTCAAGGCGATCGTCGACATCCAGATTGTTGGCTTGGCCACGCTGCTCCAAGAGCAGCAGTTAGGCATCGAGGTGACTGACGAGGCGAAGCGCTTCCTCGCTGACGAGGGTTATGATCCTGTCTACGGGGCACGTCCGTTGAAGCGGGCCATCCAGCGTGAGTTGCAGGACCCGCTCTCGATGGCGGTGCTCGAAGGTCGGTTCGGCCCGGGCGACAAGGTTCTGGTCGATATTGATTCAGGGGCGGGGGCACTCACGCTCTCGCATGAGGCGTAGGAGATCGAGGTCCGCCGCTTGGCATAGCGTGGAGGACTGTCGCAGAAGCGGCTCGTAAGGTATGACAAACATCCCTTGCGGATTTTGCGACTTATGCTATACTATCAGTCGAAGGGCGAAGTAGGTTATGGCTGTACGTAAGGGACTGTCCAGGCTTGCGGAGACTGGGCAGTTCTTTTTTTGTACCCCAGCCGCTTTGCCCAGGATCATCCATTCAGCACTAAGGAGCACAGCAGTGGCAGAACGAGAGACCGGTACGGTGAAGTGGTTCAATGACGCAAAGGGCTATGGCTTCATTTCCCGCGATTCGGGTGATGATGTCTTCGTCCACTTCTCAGCCATTCAGTCGAGTGGCTTCCGCTCGCTACAGGAGAACCAGCGCGTTGAGTTCTCGGTCGAGCAGGGCGATAAAGGCCCCAAGGCCGTCGACGTCCGTCCCCTCTAAGCCGCAATAGAGGCCGACGTGCCCCTCGTGGGCCGGGAAGCTTCGCTTTGGCAAGGGAACGCGTGCTCGGGGGCAACCTGAGTACCTGACTCATAACGAGAGTTTTGGACCGCCGCACAGCTTCTCCGCAAGCTGTGCGGCGGTTCTGTGTTTGGAGGAGCGTCAGGCGCAGGTTCGACGTCCACCAGCACTGTGTTCGTTTCTCGTCCCCGGTGACGGCGGCTACCTCGCTGTCCGAAGTCGCGGCCCTGGAGAGGCGACCCGGACGCCGCCTCTCGGGAGCTTGGTAGCCTAGAAGATGCTGCGCATCATTAGCAGAAACCCAAACACGACCAACGGGATGCCTGCAATGGCGCCGATGATGGTCACGGTAAGTAGCACACCGCATATCATAAGCACGAGGCCCAGGACTGCCGCTACGACGCGGCCGGTGAATTTCAGGATCCACGTGATCAGATCCCATAGTGCCACAAGGGGCCACAGGAACCAAGGGGATCGCTTCCGTTCGTTCGTCATCATCACCCTCCTTAGCTGCGTAATTGTGTTAC
>JAFGQA010000101.1 GCA_016935885.1 Phycisphaerae bacterium
GCCGGCCAGCTCGAAGTACTCGTCGTAGTCCGTCCCCGTTTGATCGGTGCGGATCTCGTTGATGGTGACGCTGCTGTAGTCGCCCGGGCAAAGATTCGGCTCACAATTGGTGCCGCCGCCCTGGTACTCGTCGTCGCCGGTGCAGTCATCCTCCGTCGTCAGATTGCATTCGCCGGTCGGCGTGCAGCACGCGCCAACGCACGGGTTGGGATCGCACGTCGTGCCATCACCCTGGTACTCGTCGGGGGTGGTGCAGTCATCCTCCGTCGTCTCAGTGCATCCGCCAGCCGGCGTGCAACAAGCGCCCTTGCACGGGTTGGGATCACAACCGGTCCCGTCGCCCTGATACTCGTTGGGGGCGACGCAGTTAATCTCCGTCGTCACACTGCAAACGCCGGTCGGCGTGCAGCACGCGCCCGTGTCGATGTCCCCGGCCACCTCAGCGAAGGTCTCCCCGACCAAGAGGTTGTCAATCGTCTGCACGGAATCCCCGGTCGCTTGGCGCAGGGCAAAGCCCTCGATCGCGTCTTCGGCATAGCCGTTCGTGGCCGTGATATGCGTATCGCCCTCCGCCGTCGCATTGACCCACAGTTCGCTCACGCCGGTGTCGTAGTCGTAAGAAACGACGACGCGGTACTTGATTCCGAAGGTCAGCCCGGTCGCCCACGTCGCGCTTCCTGTGTCGAGCGCGCTGGTATTGCTGAACCCAAAGGTGTAATCGGCGCCGGTGAAGGCCGTGACAAACACCCGGCTTGCGTAGTACGTCCCGGAGGTCTTGAAGTGGGCGAAGTACACGGTGGCATCCCCACCGGTTACCTTCACGTCGAAGCCCGCATAGTACTTGTCGCCAGCACCCATGGCCGTGAAGGTCGTGTTCGCGTCTTCAGACCCATTGGGTTGATCCACCACGGCCGCTCCACTTGTGACCTGGATCGGACCGACCCCCTCGCCGCTGTGGGCCGCCCACGTGCCGCCGGTCAGGGGCGTTTGCCCAACCAGGTTTCCGTCGGCATGCGTGAAGGGCTCGTCGACCAACACTGTGGCGTCGGCATTTGGCGCCAACGCCAAGGTACATGCAAACGCGCCACCCAGCGCGATTGCGAAAATCCATCCCCTGATTCGTTCTGTCATCATGGTCCTCCTGCTGGTTTACGCTAACCTATTCCTCGTTCTCTCGGATAAAGAAAACACTCGTTCGAGACGCTCAATACTCCCAGGGGGTCTACTTCGACCCCTCTTCCTCGTCCGCGGCGCCAGGCCAACATAGCAGCGCGATGTTAACCGCTCATTGAGAACGGGAGAAGAATGCGCTAAGACTTCGCACCGATCCCGCCGTTTGACGGGATGCACCTGGTCTACCTCCGCGTCCCACAGGTGGGTGTGTGATCGCATGAAGCCGCTTTCTCTCGCCCTCGATCCCCCCTGAGTCGAGGCTGTCTGTCTTCAACGAATCCAGTATAGCACATCGTCGACCGGATTTGAAGGGCAATCCAGCTCTTATCGGTTGCTCCTTCCGCCCACGAGCTTGCCGCCCTGTGAAATCCCTGTTGGCTGTCGGGCCGCGTCGTGCAGCCTACCGCGGCCCGAAACGCCCACACGCCCCATCGCACTGGGAGGTCGTCGAACCAGAACGTCGAACGCCGCATGAATGACCACGTCTTGACGCCCTGCGATCTGGCAGGCGGATCGCGTACCCTTCGCGGTTGGCCGCATGGTTGGCCACGGGCAGTCAAGTGTGGTCGGCCGCGTGTGATAAGGATGCACGTCGGCCGGATTCTCGGAAGGTCGCACGTCCGATAATAACGCGCGTCCCATAAACCATTCGCCCCTCGCCTGTTCGTGCTGTTCCTGTATGGTCCCTGTACCGCAGGTAAACACCCTGTTGAATTCTGCGTCCGTTGGGTGTACAAATGGAGTGTTTGACAGCCTCCCTGGTTTGTGGAGGCTGAGGACTCCCAGACCAGTCCAGACTCGATGAGTTTCCTCGCATAATTCTTCGGGCAGTCTTGAGATACAGGAGCATCGGCGGCGGGGCTGACGCGTGAACGCGTGCCTGAAGCGGGGCGGTGGGCTGCAAGCACTCTCAGGCCAACGGCGACGACCGCGGATACATAAGGCGTGGACGCCGAGCATGTCTGCTGAGAAGCACGGGCGTTGCACGAATCGTGGTACCTGTCACTCGGAGTTAAGGAAGGAGCATCGGGCACAAGGAACGCACATGGTGCAGGCTCATAACATCCACACGCAGACGCCGCGCCAGGCGCCGCCCATCATGCGCAGGTCCGGTTTGGCGATTGGGCAACTCGATGGCCTTTGGTGGCTGTTGCACACCAGGGCCCGGAACGAGAAGGCCTTGGCCTGGGATTTGAATGATCGCGGCATTGACTACTTCTTGCCATTGGTGCGGTCCTCTCGTCGTTACGGCAGACGCCGCGTGGACGTGGTCCTGCCGCTCTTCTCCGGGTACGTCTTCGTGTCGTGCACCTCTAGCGACGATCGCTATCGAGTCCTCGCAACGAACAGGGTGGCGAGCATGATAGAGGTCGAAGATCAGACCCGTCTGAAGGCCGAGTTGGAGCGGGTGCGGCGCGCTGTTAGCTCGCCGCACAAGGTGAGTCTTTATCCTGGCATCAAGCAGGGACGCCGGTGCCGTGTCACAGACGGAACCCTCAAGGGACTTGAAGGGGTGGTCGTCAGGCGAACAGGCACTGGTCGGGTGTTCCTCGACGTGACCATGCTCGGGCAGTCCGCGGTCGTTGAGATTGACGTGACCGTGCTCGAGCTGACCGACTAGCCTCTTTCGCCATAACGTCTTGACAGAAGGTAACTTGCGCTCGGAGCTCGAGTGTAGGCGACGGGGACGGAGTCCATCCGGACACGGCCCATTGCGTGTGTTGCGTTGCGGCACTTGCCGGTCGCTCCCGCCGGTTGGAGAGCTTGGCTAACGGATCAACATGCAGTCATTAGCCTGGTACAAGCATCGTCTCGGCGCTATGTCGCCGCCTGAAGTAGCCTGGCGTGCCAGGAGCAGGCTGCGCGACTCATTCGATCGCTTGCTCTGCCCACTTCGACGCCGGCCCGTGCCGGTTGCCCGAATCCTGAACGGCAACGGGCACGCTGCCCCGGTCTGTGCGGCCGCGGTCGGCGATCATCTACCACCTACCGGCGCGCTGGGCTCGTCGATCACGGAACCGTGGCACGACGCAGCCGTTGCGAAGGCGCGTGCGCTTCTGCGGCACCAGATCAACCTGTTCGACGCCGAAGACCTATATCTGGGCGCCGAAATCGATTGGAATTACGAGTACAAGGCCGAGAAGCAAGCCCCGACGGGTTTTGCGCCGGCGATCGACTACCGTGACTACGATCTCACTGGCGACGCGAAATGGGTGTGGGAGCTCAGCCGCCACCATCACCTGGTCGCCTTCGGACGTGCCTATCGCTTGACAGGCGACGAACGATACGCACGCGAGGCAGCGGCTCAGCTTCAGGGGTGGATGGAACAATGCCCGTTTGGAATGGGCATGAATTGGCGCAGCCCCCTGGAATTGGCGATCCGGCTGATCAATTGGGTGTGGACACTTGAGCTGATCCGGCCGGCGACCGTCGTGTCTGATGGGCTGTTTGAGCGTGTCCTCGGGGCCGCATACCGCCATCTGTGGGAAATCTCTCGAAAGTACTCGCGGTTCTCCTCTGCGAACAATCATCTCGTAGGCGAAGCGGCCGGTGTGTTCATCGGGAGCAGCTACTTCGCGTGTCTCAAGGACGCACCACGATGGCGCTCGCGCAGCCGCGACATTCTGCTTCAACAGATGATCGAACAGAGCAACAGCGACGGCGGGCATCGCGAGATGGCCATGGGCTACCATTTGTTCGTGCTGCAGTTCTTCCTACTGGCCGGTCTTTGCGCCCGCAACACGGGCGAGGATTTTCCAGCGGAGTACTGGTCCAGGCTGGAGAAGATGTTCGAGTTCGCTGGGGCGTTTGCCGAGGGCGGCGGGGCCGCGCCGATGTTCGGCGACTGCGACGACGGATACGTGCTCGATCTGGGGGAACCGCTCAGTGATGTCCATCCGTTGATGGCGATCGCGGCGGTGCTGTTCAACCGGCCCGATTTCAAAGCGCTGTCCCGCGGACTCAGTGAACCGGTGTTCTGGCTGTTTGGTCGCAGGGGATGCGAGCGGATCAGGCAGGTCGATGCGGGCACGGCCCGCACAACGATCCACTCACGGGCCTTTCCGGAATCCGGGTTCTATCTTCTGCAGTGTGGACATCGTGACGAACCGGATCGAATCAGCGTGGCGTTTGATTGCGGCCCGCTCGGATTCGAGTCGATCGCGGCACACGGCCACGCTGACGCGTTGAGTTTCACGCTACGCGCCTTTGGGAAGGACCTCATCGTAGACGCTGGGACGTATGACTACTTCACGCATCCCGCCTGGCGGGACTACTTCAGAAGCACACGGGCGCACAACACAATCGTCATCGACGGGGAGGAGCAGTCGGAGATCCTCGGCCCTTTTCTTTGGGGTCGTCGGGCCCGGGCCCGCTGTCTTCGGTGGGAATCCTCGAACGATGCAGACGTGGTCGTCGGGGAACACGATGGGTACACGCGCTTGGATGATCCCGTCGTTCACCGACGAACGATCCGGCTCAATAAGCGTGAGCGTGAAGTGTTGATCGGCGACGAGATTCTCGCGCGTGCGCATCACGATCTGAGCATGTACTGGCATCTGGCGGAAGACTGCCACGTGACGCCGTTAGGTGAGAACCGCTTCCGCATTGATTGCGGATCGGGGACGGTCGACTTGGCGTTCGACACCCGGCTGACCATCTCAACCGCGGTCGGCGGTACAGACCCAATAGCGGGATGGGTGAGTCGAGGGTACCACCACAAGATGCCTACAACGACGTTCGTCGGTCGCTTGGCAGCGAAGGGCGCCGAGATGATCACGACGCGAATCTCGCTGCCGCCCGCCTGATGAGCGGTTGGCAAGATGGAGAAAGTATGACGATTGTTTCGATTGCCGCCGGAAACACATGTGTGTTGCGGGACACTGTCATGCACCGGTTCTTGCAAACAACGGTCGTGGCGCTGGTTATCCGGACGTTCCTCGGGCGTCTCGGTTCGACAAGAGTTGGACATGGCGATGTTAGAGTCGCGTATCGCTCGCTTGGGCGTGTAAACAAAGGGAACGCCCCGATTACCGGTCCCGAAAGCGCAGTCGTTTTGGCTCGCAGCGCACCTGGGACCAGACACCCGAGACGACTCGGGGACACAGCAGGACAATACGATGAGGCGTGCTTACGTCGGGTAGCAATGGCGCGGTTTTAGGCGTAGAATGTCCAAGCGGGGGAATGGGCCAGCAGCAAGGTCTGATACATTTCGCCGAGTGGGTTTCGTGGAGGAAGGCGGGCATGTCCGAGCCGGGAGAAGCAGCGGTTCCAGAGCAGAGTGACCCGCGCGCAAGTTTGAGAGGCGTCATCCTTGCGGGCGTTTTGCGGTGGCGCGATTCTGCGTTGGAGAGGGCGGCACCAAGGTCCTTGGTGCCAATCGCGAACCGGCCACTGATCACGTATACACTGGGCTGGCTCAACGAGGGTGGAGTCAGGAGTGTCAGTGTGTGTGCCAACAGCGACACGAAGGTCCTTCGTCGTTGTCTGGGAGCCGGTGAACCGCGGGAGCTGGCGATTCGCTATTACGAAGACCACATGCCGCGCGGACCGGCTGGGTGCATCAGGGATGCGGCACTTGAAACTGCCTGCGACACGCTCATCGTCGTGGATGGAACGATCATGCCGCAGGCAATGGATCTGGAACACCTGCTCCTAGCACACGCGCGATCGAACGCAACGATGACGATCGTTGTGGAAGCCGCACATCATGGCGGAGCGGAAAGCGGTGGACCGACCGTACCCGTGGGGATCTACGTTCTCGCCAAGCGGGCACTGGGCTACATCGGGTCCAGCGGTTACCAGGACATCAAGGAGACACTGGTTCCGAGGCTCCGTGAAGCTGGCGAGAGCATTGTCCCATACGTTGTCAAGGTGCCGGTCCCTCGGGTCATGGATGAAGAGTCGTGTCTGGCGGCAAACTCATGGATGTTGGAGCAGATCCTTCAAAGCGCTCACGTGCCGGAGGGTTATCGACGTGTCGGCGAGGCCCTGATCCACGAGTCGGCACGAGTGGACAAGAAGGCTCGGCTGATAGGTCCAGTACTCATCGGGCCTGACACCACGGTTGAAGGCGCGGTGACGCTTATTGGGCCGACCACGGTCGGTGCTGGTTGTACGCTCTGTGAGGGGGCGGTGATCTCGAGATCGCTTTTCTGGGACGGCGTGAGAGTTGGACGGAATCGCGCCCTTGATCGCTGCATTCTCACGCGTAATGTAGAAGTGAAGGCGGCAAGGCCAACTCTCTAGCTCGTCGCGAGGCGTCGTCCGTGCGTGAAGCGATAGCGCGGCGCGTGAATCCATGAAAGAGGGAAACGAGATGTCGGAAGACAGCAGACAGGAGCTGAACAACTCCGAACGCAGCAGAAGAGACATGATCGTGCCTCACGGCCATTCAGATCTTGACTGCTGCGAGTTTCCGGAAGTGATGCGGGCCCCTGGTCCGTTCGTGGAGCAGTCAAGCCAACATCTCCCCGAGTTCGGAGGAGTGACCGCAGTGGGACTTCTGCGGCGAAAATGGATGATGCTGGCCGTCTTTGTACTGGTGGCCGGTTCGGCGATTCCTCTGATCTGGAAGTCGGTTCAGCCGGAATTCAGCTCGACCGCCACAATCCGAGTCGCCCCTCTCGCACCTCGGGTTCTCTATAAGACCGAGAGCAACAGCATGATTCCGCTTTACCAGAACTACCTTAACACACAGGTATCCATCATTCGGAACCCCTCCGTGTTGCAGCGTGTCTTGGATCAGAAAGAAATCCAAGAAACGTCATGGTACAAAGAGAAGCCATTCGCGCTGCTCGGCAACCCTCCGACACACATGGAGAGGCTGGCGGAAGATCTTGTCGTGCGGCCACGTCAGAACACGGAACTGATCGACGTCACAATGACCACGAAGATGCCGAAGGAAGCCAAGCGAATCGTGGATGCGGTCGTGCAGCAGTATAGAGAGAGTTCAGATGGCATTCTACGAGAGACGGAGCTGCAACGGTTCGAGACGTTGAGGAACGAACTCCGAAGCGCCCAGAACGAAATCAACGGGTTGATCGATGAGAGATTCAATATCGCTGATCGGCTTGGCAGCAGTCTGCCTGAGGAGCTCAGGGCCCAGTTGACCGCACAGCTCAACACCATGAGATCTGAACTGACGAGGCTCTGGATAGACCAGAATATCCGTGAGTTCCAGATTGAAATGCTGAGCGCCCCGGCGGAGGAAGGCGCTGCTTCGGAGAATGTTGATTCCTCAGATGAAGGCGAGGGCAGGGTAGCGCCTGTTACTGCGCGCTATGTGCAGGATCCCACTTGGTCTCGGCGTGCCGAAGGGCTGGAAGAGGCCCGCCACAGGTTGAAGTTGGCGCGTCAGAGGTATGGCGAGGAGCACCCGACGATCCAGAGGCTGATTGCGGATGCATCCCATGCCGAGAACCTTCTTCAGGCAAGAGAGAGGGAACTGGATGAGAATCCCGATGATGGTCCTGCGCAAGCCGCGCCATCCGACGAGAGCCCAGGGGCTCGCAACCTGGCTGCGTTGCGATACGCTCACCAAGTGGAGGAGCAACGTGCGCGGGAGCTTGAGAAGGCGATCAGCAAGTTGGCGACGGAAGTTGGTGAGACCGGCACACTCGCGCGGGAGCTTGCCCGAAATGAAGAGCAGCTCGCCGCAACGCGCACTTTGCGTGACGAGGTCCACGGGCGGCTTCAAGCACTGGAAATGGAAAGCAAAGCTCCGGGCAGAATAAGCATCGCATCCGAGGGGCTCATGACCACGCAACCCTCGCGAGATCGGCGCCCCATCTTGAGCGGCCTGGCCTTGTTCGGAGCGTTCATGGCTGCCATCGGCGTTGGATACCTTCGCAGCAGCACGGATTCCACCATTTACGAGGTGGGTGACATTGCCAACGTGAGCCGCTCGCCGTTCCTGGGACGACTGCCCAGGATCGAGGGCGAGCTGGACCTGTCCCAGGATACGGCGATAGACGTCGCTCTCGAAGAGAGCATTCGGATGGTGCGCACCACCCTATTGCGACGAGTGGCCGGCGCAGGTGGTCCTGTGGTTGCGATAACCAGTCCGGGCCCGAACGCCGGGAAGACGACGTTGGCAATCCTCATGGCAAAGAGCCTCCGGCAATTGGGAAAGAAGGTGTTGCTCGTGGACGCGGATCTCCGCCAAGCCTCTCTTACGCGGGTGTTGGGCGCGGAGGACTACGGCGGACTTGTCCAACTGTTGACCGGCAAAGCCTCCCATGAGGACGTGGTGATGTGTCCCGATGGAGGCAAGTTCCATCTGCTGCCTGTCGGCCAGCGGCATGCATACAAGGATCCCGAACTGCTGGCCAATGGTGTGATGTCAGCGCACGTTGCGCGATGGAAGAAGGCTTACGACTTCGTGATCTTGGATGGTCCGCCCGTCTTGTCCACTGCGGACGGCCGCATCCTTGCGGGGCAGGCCGACGGCGCGATCATGGTCTTGAGATCGTCCCACTGCTCGCGGACGGATGCGGTGGAGGCGTACGCCGGGCTGAGCGCCGCCGGGGCGACCCTGCTGGGAACAGTCCTGACAGGCACGCGGCACAGATCGTCGTACTACGCGTACGACTACTACATGGGCGATCGCGAGACACCGGACGAGGTGGCGTCATAGACGGATGAAGCGGTTAGGCGGGGGCTTGCTGTGATCATTCCAATCATTCTCGATTCTCCTGTTGGTTATCCGCACGCGGGCGCGGGTGCAGCTTCGTTGCTATCGATGCCTTTGGGACCAGGAACGGTCCTGGAGTACTTGGCCCGACTTGCCTCACGCGTCGGGGGCGACCGGCTGTTCGTTTTGAGGGACTTCGAGGCGGGAGGCGACGGCCGAATGGCCGCTCAGAATCTCGCTGGCATGGAGCCTACCGTAGTAGGATCTGAGGGGCTGCCCGCCTTGCTACGGGGGCTTGAACCCTCGGACTGGCTGCTCATCGTCGATGCGCGTTATTGGCCATCCGGTGGTCTTGATTTCTCTGCCGTGCTGCGTGCCGGCGTCTTCCTGGGCGCGACGCACGTCGTGGCCGTGGGGTCCGGCGACGATGGCACGGTGGAGCACGTGTGTTGCGATGAGCAGGGTCAAGTGCAGTACATCCGTCGTTTGTACCACGGCGTGACGCAAGTCGCCACGCAGCGCGGGATCATCCCCTGCTCGTTTGTGCCGGTTTCTGCGGCAACGGACATTCGCTTCACGTCTCTGAGTGAAATGAGAGTGCTGATGGCAGCCAAGAGCGTGCTGAGCCGCGATGTGTCGATCGCATCGGACATCATCGATCTGACCACGGAGCACGGGTTGCTGGCTGCCAACGAAGAGATCCTCGCCGCAACGGTCGACGGCGAGCTTGGGCCTGACTATTCAAAGCTGTCCCGCGGCGTCCTGCTGGGACGGGGGGGGCTGATCGACGAGTCTGTTGAAATCATACCGCCGGTCATTATCCAACGTGGCGCGCTGATTGAGGGAGACGTCAAGGTGGTCGGCCCTGCGTTGATCGGGGCACACAGCACCATCCAGCGTGGGGCCGTGATCGCTCAGGCGTTGGTGCTGCCAAGGACTACGGTCCCGGCCGGTGCCGTGGTGTGCCATCGTGTGGCCTCTCAAGCAAGTGTGAAGCCGGCATCCAACGAACTTCGGTCTGACGGCGAGGTTCGTGCCGCGCGGGAGAATGTGTCGAACGGCTTGGCCGCTGCCCGTATCTCGTCGTCCGCGGTCCAGAACAGGCGCATTGGCCACGTAGCCTACCGGGCGATGAAGCGTGCCACGGATTGTCTTGTGGCGGCATCTGTGCTTCTTCTATCACTGCCGGTGTCCTTGATCGTGGCGATTCTGATCAAGCTCGAATCTCGAGGGCCGGTCCTGTTTGTTCATAATCGCGAGGGCGTGGGAGGCAAAGTATTCGGGTGCTACAAGTTTCGGACGATGCACCAGGATGCGCATCGGCAGCAGCGGAAGCTGTACGGGCAGAACGAGTTGGATGGGCCGCAGTTCAAGCTGCGCGACGATCCGCGGGTCACACGAAACGGTCGCCTGCTGCGGGCAACAAACATCGATGAGTTGCCTCAGTTGATTAATGTGTTGCTCGGCCACATGAGTCTCGTTGGGCCCAGGCCGTCGCCGTTTCGTGAAAACCAGATCTGCGTGCCGTGGCGGCGGGCGAGGCTCTCGGTGCGACCGGGAATCACCGGTCTTTGGCAGATTTGCAGATCAGAACGGTCTTCCGATGATTTCCAACAGTGGATCTTCTATGACACGTTGTACGTGCGAAAGATGTCGGCCTGGCTCGACTTGAAGATCTTGCTCGCGACGGTCCTGTCATTGGCGGGAAGGTGGAACGTCCCGTTGTCCTACGTCCTTCCTGACGAGGGCACGCAAGCGGAGGCTGTCGAGCCTGTTGGGCCTGCTATCGCTACGACTTCGTGAGCCCACATTATTGCCGGAATGACCCTTCACCTGTGCACGGTGTCACGCATGTTAGGCTTCCGGAATTGGAGGTCCGAGACTCGTCCGATAAACTACGAAGTCTGGCATATCGGCACCCGAGCGTTCTGTTTCCGTCCAACCCCGCCCCGCGCATGGCCGATAGAGCGTAAAGAGACAGTTGATCTCGGCGGGCAGTGCTGGGGCCGATAACTAGCTGGTCACGGATTGGCTTGGCAGCGCTGATTGCAGGCCTTGCAAGACCCTAATATGCTCGTGATGTGAACGGCAGTTGAGGATCTCGCGGCACCTTGCCGCCGCGATGGCCTCCCGAGCGAAAGGGATAACTGCCTCGGATTCTTTACTGGAGATTCCGGCATGAGCGACAGTCTCCGAAGGCCTGACACGGACCGGCGAGCAAGACCGTGGCGCCACGATGCATGGGTTCCGATGCTAACCTTCGCCTTTGCTAGTCTCATCGCGGCAGGTTGCGCCGATCCGCGGATCAGCATTCACGAGTTCGTCGAGATGCAGCAGGATGCGGCGGCGCAGCCAACGACGCAGCCAAGCGATCGGACATTTGACGTGTGGGCCAAGCACGCTTTCGTTCCATACCGTGCCGGACCTTCCGACGTGCTCGGCGTGGCCCTGACGGGCCTGAATGAGCCCACCGAGACGATCGTTCTCCAGGCGCGGGTGAATCGCGATGGCGAGATCTCCCTTCCGATGGTGGGGACGGTCAACGTGGGTGATAGGGAGTTGGAGGACGTCGAACGCGCGATTGAAGCCGCTTACGTCCCGGCCATCGTGAAAGCCGTTTCGGTCAACGTGGAGGTTGTGAGCTACCACACGACGGACGTCCTCGTTACCGGTGCCGTGACGACGCCGGGCCTGATCCCGCTGCGGCGGACTCAACGCGACTTGCTCCACGCCGTCGCAAATGCGGGCGGTGTATCCTATGACGCGTCTGGGCAAATCACGCTGAAGCGCGTTCGAAGACCAGCGGAAGGAATCACGCTGAACGTGCTCGATCCGATCGAGCTGGAGGCAGCATTCTCCTTGGAGCCGCTGGAGTCGGGCGACGTTATTCTGGTCGAGGCGGCCACGCCGAACCAGGTGTTCGTCGGCGGGCTGGTCAGGGCCCCGGGGCCAAAGCTGTTTCCACGAGGCACGCAGGTCAATTTGTTACAGGTGCTCGCTTCCTCGGGGGGTGTGGCCACGGAAGTCGCCCCCAGTGAGGCGACGCTCATCCGGCGAATGCCGGATGGCAGGGATGTTCAGGTCAAGCTTGACCTGGACCGTCTCCAGAGGGGAGAAGACCCGAACATCATGCTGGCGGCAGGAGACATCCTTTGGGTCCCCGAGACAATTGGGACCAGGACCGTGGACTTCTTCAACCGCAATATCTTCTTCCGGGCCGGCTTCACGGCGAGCTACAACGTGACCGGCAACGCCACCGGGATCGAATGGCTGAATCGCAGATCGCGACAGAGTGGCGCGTTCAGCCAGGGGGCGACCAACGGCGGCAACACCATACAGAACATGGTTGACCCGTTCGGGTTCCTGTTCCCGTGACAACGCCACGCGCTGTCATCTGAACCAGAGTGGATCCCAAGACCTTTGTGGCACGGACGCCGAGG
Organism: Phycisphaerae bacterium; assembly: GCA_016935885.1. The sequence continues at coordinate 12,247 of JAFGQA010000101.1, forward strand.
TCCGCTATGAAACACCGGCGAGACGCCGGTGCCACAGTTCTGCCACAGGGGCTTCAGAGTGCAGTTCAGCTCTACAACCCCAGATCGCCGCGATGGAGCCAGAAGGGCTCCCGACCTTGCTCGGCGGGCGTCTGTACGTTCCGTGCAAACGTACCCCTGCCACGCAAGTCGGGGGTTCTTGGACGCTGCCACCGCCCACGATCATGATTCGCTCCAGTCAGGCGGGGTTTCCGAAGTGAGAACACTGATCAGCGAAATGCGCTTGTTGGCCTTGGCGGCCCTCAAGCGAATGTATCGCCCGAATGAGGGCGTCTTTGCGTTCCGGCTGCGCCGGCGATCTGATGGCGACGACCTGGAGGGTTCCAGCATCCGCTACACCGCGATGGCACTGATCGGTCTGGCAGGGGAAACGGAGGATACGTCGGCGGACGTTCTCGGCGGCCGGACCACCCAACAGGTCTGTGCTCCGCTCCTCGCGGCGGTCACGGGGATCGGCAACCTCGGTGACGTCGCAGTCATCCTGTGGGCCGCGCGGGCCCTTGGCCATGCGGACGTGTCAAGAGCACTAACGCGCCTCAGGGCGCTGGATCCGTGTGCCGGCCGGCACGCCACCGTCGAACTCGCGTGGGCGCTGGCGGCACTGACAGCCACTGGAGACGCGTCGCCAGATGAGAAACTGGCGAGGCACGTCGCGCAGAGGCTGCTGAAGTCGTACCGGCAGCACGCTGGGATGTTCCCGCACTGGCCGAACGGCGCAAAGCCATCTTCGCTGCGGTCACACGTTGCCTGTTTCGCTGATCTTGTCTATCCAACACAGGCGCTGTCATACTACGGGGCCGCGATGGAGGACTCCGAGGCGCTGGGCGTGGCACGTGCCTGTGCCGAACGGATGTGCGCAGCGCAGGGCCCGGAGGGCCAATGGTGGTGGCACTACGACGCGCGGACCGGTCGCGTGCTGGAACGATATCCGGTTTACGCGGTTCACCAGGATGCGATGGCGCCGATGGCGCTGTTTGCCGTGCAGGAGGCGTGCGGGGCCGATTACAGCGCCGCCATCGAGCGCGGTCTGAATTGGCTGGTCGAACCACCCGAGATCGACGGCTCGTTGATCGACACGGAGGCTCGCCTGATCTGGCGCAAGGTCGGTCGACGAGAACCCGGCAAGCTGTCTCGCAGTCTTCAGGCGATCGCGAGCGGCGTACATTCGGCATTGAGAGTGCCCGGTCTGGATTGGGTTTTCAGGCCCGGGCGGATTGATTTCGAGTCCAGGCCGTACCACATGGGATGGCTGCTATACGCATGGTCGGGCGAGCGCGTGTCTCGCTTGCCGACCAAGCCGACGGGAGGGAGACAATGTTAGCGAATCAGGAGACGTGGCCCGTTCGACATCTATTCGACGTACGCATCGACGCCATGAGCACAAACGATGTGCTGGCCGCCGTTGATGAGGCGATCAGTGCTCGTCGTCGTTTGCTGATTGGCGTCGTCAACGCGGCCAAGCTCGTAAGGATGAACCGTGATGAGGCGCTGCGCCGGGCAGTCCTTGGTGCCGATCTCATTGTTGCTGACGGCATATCCGTTGTATGGGCCTCGCGTCTGTTGCTTCGGCGTTTGCCGGAGCGGGTCGCCGGGATCGACCTGATGACGCGTATGCTGCGTCAGGCCGACGACCGCGGCTATCGGGTCTATTGCCTGGGGGCAAGCGAGGAGGTGCTGTTGAAGGTGACGGAGCGGATCCGGAAGGAGTATCCGAGGGCGGTGCTTGTCGGCGCGCGAAGCGGCTACTACGCCGCTGAGGAAGAAGAAGACATCGCGAAGGAGATAGCGGCGGCTCGGCCGGACCTGCTGTTTGTCGGCATGACATCACCAAAGAAGGAGAAGTTCCTCGCCACCTGGGCATCGGTCATGAATGTCCCGGTCTGCCACGGTGTCGGCGGCGCGTTCGACGTGATGGCTGGAAAGGTCAAGCGGGCACCACGCCTGTGGCAGCGCTTGGGCCTGGAGTGGCTGTACCGCGCTATACAGGAACCCAACCGCCTCGGGCGCCGCTATCTCGTGACCAACACGCTGTTCCTGTGGATGCTGGCCCGAGAGGCCGCCCGCGGCTTGCGACGCGCCGTTTCCGTCCCCGGCGTGTCCGGCCAAGTGGCTTGGAGCCGGGCCTGGGGCAGCTAGTGCTGCATTCTGCAAGTAGCTACGACTGTGTGTCGTGTCGTGTACGCTCTCTCGGCACAGAGCCAGAACCGAGAGGCGATTCTAGGCTCAACGAGGAGCCCTCACAGAAGCCCATCTCAGAACCTCCTGTGGCACGGGCCTCCGGCCCGGTACGTGTTTAGCGAGGTGGCGTGCGTAAGCGGAGCCGCCAGCAGTAGCGGGGCTTACCCGTGGGCACCTGTTACACCCTGCTTTCACGTGTAATGAACGACCCGCCCCTGTGGGCGTGTCGTTCGTTACCGACGCCACACCATCTGAACGCTAAACACGTACCCGGCTCGCGATGACACACCGGCTCCGGCGCCGGTGTCATCGTTTTGGCGCAGGCTGTGAAGCCACGTGCCTTGCCGGTGATCGAGTGCCTTGTAACCGATTAGGAGGAGAGCTGGCCTCGCCCGCCACCGGGTTGAGGGCAGCCAACCGATGACGCATCCCGAGCAGTCACCGAAAGCCAGGGTGGTTTACATCCTGGCTGCGAGTCATTCCGGCTCGACGCTGCTTGCCATGCTGCTTGGCTCGCATCCGGAAACGTGTACCGTGGGGGAGCTGAAGGCCACCGCGCTGGGTGACCCGGATCGCTACGTTTGTTCGTGCGGCGCCCGTATCAAGGAGTGCGCGTTTTGGCAGCGGGTGAGTGCGGAGATGGGTCAGCGCGGCGTCCCGTTCGAGATCACGAACGCCGGCACAGACATCCGGACCGGCGCAAGCCGCTATACGCGTCGCGTGTTGCGGCCCCTGTGCCGTGGTGCGATCCTTGAGCGGCTGCGGAATGCGGCTCTATGGCTCTCTCCAACGTGGCGCGCCAAGCTACCGGAGATTCAACACCGAAACCGGCTGCTCGTCGAAGCGCTTTGCGAAGTGCACGGCGTTCGGGTCCTCGTCGATTCGTCGAAGATCGGCCTGCGTCTCAAGTACCTCCTGAGAGACCCGACCCTGGACGTCAAGGTGGTGCGACTGATCCGAGATGGACGGGCTGTTGCCCTGACGTACTCCAACCCTCACGAATTCGCCGATGCGCGAGACCCACGATTGCGCGGCGGCGGTAACAGGAACCAACACGTAGAGCAACCTCGTTCTGTTCGGGCGGCCGCCCGGGAGTGGCGCCGCAGCAACGAGGAAGCTGAATGCATCCTGAGGGGCTTGCCCAAGTCGCAGTGGACCGAGGTCCGCTACGAGGACGTCTGCACCGACCCGGATCGGACGCTCGATCGCCTCTTTCGGTTCCTCGGCCTCGACCCACAACAACGACTCCGCGATTTCCGTTCACGCACGCGACACGTGGTGGGTAACGGCATGCGCCTTGATTCAACCACCGAAATCCGCCTTGACGACCGCTGGCGATCTGTCTTGACGCCTTCGGACCTGCGCGTGTTCGACAGCGTGGCGGGCGAGATGAACCGGCGATACGGATATACCGATACCGGTACATATAGAGACAGCCAAACGTGAGTGACAGACCGAACGAGTTGAGCCCAGTGGTAGCCGAATCAGCCTCGGGCGCAGACGCAGACCTGACTGGCCAGCGCCGCATGGTCCAGAATGTCCTGGCCAGTTGGGGCGGGCATTTGGCCTTCATCGTTGCCGGCTTCATCCTCCCGCGGTTCATGGACCGCCACCTTGGCCAAGATGCCCTGGGTGTGTGGGACTTCGGCTGGTCAGTGGTGGGATACCTGGGCCTGGTCCAAATGGGCATCAGTTCCTCGGTGAACCGTTACGTGGCAAAACACCGCGCAGCCGGCGACGCGGAGGGTCTGCGCTGCGCCATGTCCTCCGTCTACTGGGCCCTGCTTGTCGCGGCGACCCTCATCGCAGCCCTGTCCATCACGGCAAGTTACCTGGTTCCGTGGTTGGCGGGCAGCCGCCTGGGCGCCTTCACTGCTGACGCGCGGTGGGTCGTGTTATGGCTCGGTTCGGCCCTTGCCATCCAAGTGGCGTTCGTTGTATACGACGGCGTCATAACGGGTTGCCACCGTTGGGGCCTTCACAACGGGATCAACGCCGGCTTCCACGCGGCCATCGTTTCCGGCATGATCGTGGCGCTGGTGATGGGTAGGGCTCTGCCGACGTTGGCGCTGGTCTACTGTTGCGGCGTGGCAGTGACCGAGGTGACCCGTGCCGTGGTGGCATACCACGTTTGCCCCGATCTGCGTGTCCACTTCAGGTTCGCCCGTTGGTCCTCCGCGCGGCGGATGATCACGTTCGGCGGAAAGACGTTTGTTCCCCGCATTGCCGAACTCCTACTGGATCAGACAACGAGCATCTTGATTCTCGCCTATCTCGGCCCGGCCACGCTGGCCCTCTATTCGCGACCGCGTGCCTTGGTCCGACACGTGCGCACGCTTGTTGGCAAGCTCGCGTTTGTCTTGACTCCCGTCGCCAGTTCGTTGCAGGCGACGCAGGACAAGGAACGCGTCCGCGACCTGCTCATCAACTCCACGAGGTACGCCGCGTACATCGCCCTGCCGTTGATCCTGCTGCTGACGATCCTCGGCGATTCGATCCTCCTCGTTTGGATGGGACCTCAGTATGCCGCGGGTTTGGTCCTGGCAATCCTGGCCGTGGGCTTCCTGGCGACCGTGACCCATCAGACCGTTCTCAGCATCCTGACAGGCCTGAACGCCCACGGCAAGCCCGGCATCGCCAAGCTGGGAGCCGCTATCTGCTCGGTCGTGCTGGTCGTGCTAACGCTCGGTCCTTTGCATTGGGGGCTCGCGGGAGCGGCGATTGCCGTCACGCTGCCGCTGGCGATCGTAGATGGCATCTACGTGCCGCTCTGCGCTTGTCGCCGCCTGGGCCTATCGCTCAGGGCTTATCTGTTGCGTGCCTATCGCGGCCCCGTCGCTTGCGCGCTTCCATTCTCAGCGTGCCTGCTTTTGGCCCGTGCGCTGTTTGCGGATCGGCCGTCTGTCGGCCTGGCGTGTGGTCTGGCGACTGGCGGACTGATCTTGTTGCTGGCTTACTGGAAGTACGCCCTCCCGGCACGCGCACGCTCCGGGATCGCAACGCTCGTGAACGCCGTTGCGGGCCGCTTCGCCCGGGCTCGACTTTAGACCTTGGAGTCTATCCCGGAACCTCTCGCGGCACGGGCGCCAGGCCCGTAGCGGAACACCGGCGAGCCGCCGGTGCCACATAGGCTTCTGAAACAGCTTCTTAGCAGGCTGGCCGATGCGTATCACTCTGATCCGGTATTGGGGCAGCCATCTCAAGCGGCCCGATCACGGTGGCCTCTTTGCCGAGGTGTTTGCTCGTGCCGCGGTGAAAGGGTGGAAGACCTGCCTCGTTTGCAGTCACCCGCCGGATGATCGCGGTTGGCTGTCGCCGTTGCTCGATGTCGGGACCCGGATCGAGTACCTGCCGCGCCCGCGCGGCAACTTCGACGCGAGGTGCGTGCAGCGTGTATTCAACCTCTGTCGCCGGTTACGCTGCGGCGTGTTCCACTGTGACAACATGCACACCAGCCCGCTTGTCGGAAGCGCGTTGGCAGGCGTTCCCGTCCGCCTGTGGTCCAAGCGATCCATGGAGCCAGCATTCGAGGCGGGACGCACGCCCTCAATCCGCGACCGTCTGGTTGTTAGCGTGCGCTTGTCCTGTTGTCTGGCGACCCGAACGCTCGCCGTCTCGCGGGCCGTCAAAGACCAGCTCGTGAGGATGCGAATCCCCGCGACGAAGCTCGTCGTGTTTCCGAACCCGGTCAATGTGGAACGAGCAGGGAAGCCGGACCGCGACGAAGCCCGAACGCAGTTGGGGTACAACAGCCGTGAACTGGTGATCGCCACGGTAGGCCACGCGGTGCCAGTGAAGGGGTGGGATATCCTCCTCGAGAGCTTCGGGCGAATCGCTTCAAACGTTCCAGATGCGCGATTGCTGTTCGTCGGCAGCGCGACCGGCGCAGACGAGCGTGATTTCGCCAACGGGTTGAAGCGAAGGGCCGAGCAACTTGGCCTTGCCGAACGCGTGCGGTTCGCAGGCCATGTGCAAGACGTATTCGTACCGCTCGCCGCCTCTGACATCTTCGTCTTTCCGTCGCGTAGCGAGGGCAACTCGAATGCCCTGCTGGAAGCCCTTGCCGTCGGTTTGCCCTGCGTCGCCACACAAGTCGGCGCGGCGCCGGACATCATCCGACACGGTTACAACGGCTTTCTGGTGGACCGTGAGGACGGCGCGGCATTGGCCGACCTGATGTTGGCGTTGGCCCGTGACTCCGACCTGCGCGAGCAGGTGTCTCGATCAGCCCGATCAACGGGGGTCGCACCCAGTCCGGAGGAGTACGCGGAGCGGCTCGTGTCCTTGTATGAGTCATTGCTGACTCGAGCGGACAGATGGAGCCCGCCGCGTCGGCGCCGTCGAGTGCAGGGGCCGTGATTGTGGCCCAGGTGTCAAGCTTCCCTCGGAGGTAACGATCTCCTCCGAGCGTGTCACCACGATGCCATACGCACAGCATGATTATCATTCCGCGAGAGGCACACTCGGGACGGACCCCATGGTAGGATGGTGGTCCGACCATTGGCATGGCGGCAGCGGGCCGAAGGCTGACCCGACCCACGAGCCGGTTTGGCGCACGATCGCGGACGCGGTCAGTGAGCCCGGGCTCCTGCTGGAAGCCGGGTGTGGCACCGGCCAGTGGGTGAGCTTTCTCGACGGTCGAGGCCATACGGCGATCGGTATCGACTATGCCGTGTCAGGACTGCGTGTCGGGAAAGCCGCGGTTCCGGGCATGCGCGTCTGCCACACAGACTTCAGAACGCTGCCATTCCAGGACAACACGTTCGATTACATCGTGTCATTCGGCGCGATCGAGCACGATATCGCCGGTCCTGAGCAGGCCCTGAAGGAGTTCTACCGCGTACTGAAGCCGCAAGGCTGGCTCATGTGCTCCGTCCCTTGCCTGAACACCGAGCGACGAATCCTGTTGCCGGGGTTGGTGTTGCGAGATTGGCTCAGGCGACGCAAGACGCTTCGCAAGCTCTTTGGCAAGACCGAGCCATACGAATTCTATCAGTACGTCTACTCGCCCGGGGAGTATCGAAGGCTGCTGGCGACGTGCGGATTCAGCACAGTGACACTGCGGACCTATGGCGAGGAACGTGGCAGGGCGATCATGTGCCTGGCACGGCGCCTGCTGCGCCGCAGTTCCCCTTTCTACTGTGCTCACATGATGATGGCGATATGCCGAAAGCGTCTACCGGGTAACCGCTGATTCTCAGTCGTGCTTGTTGGCGAGAATGGCCATGTGCACCGTCGAGCAAACCCGAAGACCTGCCAGTGACGCCCCAGGGTCTATCCCCGACGATCTTATGAGACCGAGGCTATGTTTCGTTTCCCACAACGCCTACGGGGCCATGTGTGGCGGCGGGTGTGGGCACATCGGCGGCGTGGAGTGGCAAACGAGCCTGATGGCCAAGTGGTTTGCGGCACGCGGTTATCGCGTGGGCATGGTGACATGGCACGAGGGGCAAGACGATGACGAGGTCATCATCGACGGCGTCCGAGTCATCAAGATGTGCCGACGGGATCAGGGGTTTCCGGGCGTACGCTTCTTCCATCCCCGCTGGAGCAGTCTGATGCGCGCGATGCGGCGTGCCGACGCCGATGTGTATTACCAGAACTGCGCCGAATACGTGACCGGGCAGGTAGCGATATGGTGCCGCCGACATCGCAAGCGGTTTGTTTACTCGGTTGCCAGTGACATGGACTGCGATTCGCGGCTTCCGGAACTTCGTTCGTTGCGGGAGAGAATCCTGTACAGTTACGGCCTGCGCCACGCGGACCACGTCGTCGTTCAGACACGCACACAACAAGCGATGCTGCGGACCGGTTTCGATCGGGATTCCGTCGTCATTCCCATGCCGTGCTCGGGCCCGTTGAACGGCGATTATCAGCCGCCCGCCCCGCCGATATCCGGCCCGGCCCGCATCTTGTGGGTCGGGCGGATCGCTCCCGTCAAGCGTCTGGAGCTACTCTTGGACGTTGCGGAGGCGATGCCCAACGTGACCTTCAACGTCGTCGGTCCATTGGAACAGGAAACGGGTTACGCGCGCACGCACCAGGAGCGAGCGCGGAACCTAGCGAACGTCGTGTTCCAAGGGCGCGTGCCACGGGAGCAGATGCCAAGCCTGTACCAAAACGCAGCCTGCTTGTGTTGTACATCGCGATTTGAGGGCTTTCCGAATACCTTCCTGGAGGCCTGGAGTCACGGCCTTCCGGTGGTCTCGATGTTTGACCCCGACGACCTGATCATGGAGAGGGGCCTGGGCGCAGCCGCCACGGATGTTCCCGGTTTGATCGCCGGGATCCGATCGTTGCTTGCCTCACCCGACCGTTGGCGCCAGGCGTCGGATAATGCCCGGCGCTATTATGTGGAGAACCATACGGTCGAAGCGGTATTGCCGCGCTTCGAGCAGCTTCTCCTGAACTGTGTTGACGCAGGGACGCGAACTTGAAAGGCCGGACTCACCCGTGAAGGTTGTCGTTGCCACATCATTTCCGCAAGATCCCACACAGCCACACGGCGGAGTGGAGTCGGTCAGCGTGAACCTGGTGCGTGGCCTGGCGAAGCTGGACGGCCTCGAGATCGACGTCGTGACAACCAGTCGGGCTTGCGAATCCGCGGCGCGATCTGAGTGGTCGGGGGCGACGATCCACCGGTTGCCGTGGGAAGGGCGTAACGTCCTGACACATGTCCTCGGTCCAGGGCGGCGTCGCGTGCGAGAGTACGTGACCGCGCTGGAGCCGGATGTCATTCACGCCCACGACATCTACGGGCTCATGCTCAAGCAGATGTCGATCCCGCGGGTCTTCACGATCCACGGTTTCATCCATGCCGACACGCTTGAGGCCGGGGAGCGGTTTGCCTGGATTCGATCACGAATCTGGCGGCGGGTGGAGCACGCCGCGTGGGCCGACCAGCCGCATATCATCTCGATCAGCCCATACGTTCGGGAGCGGCTCTCCGGAATCGCGAGAGGGTCGATACACGACATCGACAACCCGATCGCTGAAGCGTTCTTCGACGTTTCGCGTAGCGAGCAAAGGGGGACCATCTTCAGCGCCGCGCTGATCTGCCCTCGGAAGAACCAGTTGGGGCTCGTCGAGGCCCTTGGGCGCCTGCGGGACAGCGGCATCGACGCCAGGTTGCGGCTTGCCGGCGCCGTCAGTGACCAGGCTTACGCGGGACGGGTAATGGATCGGATCACTGCGCTGGGTGTTCAAGAACACGTCGCCTTGCTTGGCTCGATAAGCAGTCAGCAGGTGTCCGACGAACTCGCCGCCGCCAGTGCGTTCGCCCTGGTTTCGTTTGAGGAGGGGTCGCCAATGGGTATCGAGGAGGCGATGGCGGCCGGCGTTCCGATCGTCACGTCCAATCGCTGCGGGATGCCCTACATGGTGCGCGATGGCGAGTCCGGCTTCTTGGTCGATCCGCACGACCCGGAGGACGTCGCGCGGCGGCTGGGCCAGGTCTTGGAGGACGACGCGCTGAGCGCTGCGATGAGCGAGAAATGCCGCCGAATCGCGGAGGACCGCTTTCATCCCGCCGTGGTCGCCCGGCGGACACGGGAAGTCTATCTCCAGGCATGTGGGGATCGAATGCGGAGCGGCCGGCGTGACTGAAGCCACCCACGGCATCAAGGTGCGGCGCGTGCCGTACCCGTATCGGGCCATGCTGGCGGTTTGCAGCGACCTCGACGAGACCCCGAACCGGCACGTGTACCGCGAAATCGCGCGGTTTCTTAATACAACGGAAGCGACATCGATGGGGCAGGGTGTCGGCCTGGAGGTTGGCAATACGATCTACTTCGACATGCCGTCGGACCAGTTCGCTTACTGGAACACGGACGATGCCGGACGCGAGATGGTCCGTTCATTGATTCGAAGCGGCCACCTGGATTGCCTCCACTCCTACGGCGATCTGGGAACCACGCGCGGGCACGCCGGCCGTGCGCTGGACGAATTGGCTCGCCATGATTGCCATGTGGAGGTGTGGATCGATCACGGTGCCGTGCCCACGAACTTCGGGACGGACATCATGCAGGGGCACGGCGATGAGCCCGGCCACGAGGCCTACCACGCCGACCTGACGTGTGGCTTCGGCGTGAAATACGTCTGGCGTGGCCGCGTAACCAGCGTCATCGGGCAGGAGGTTCGTCCAAGCCTGGGCACGCTGCTAAGCGCCGACCACCCCATCGCATCAGCGCAGACGGCCGCGAAGGAAATGACGAAGCATGTGCTGGGCCGACTGGGCCATTCCAAGTATCGGATGCACGGCTCGAACCGGGTTCTGCGGCCGTCGCGTCTGCGCGATGGAACGTCCGTGTACGAGTTCCTCCGCTCCAACCCCCATTGGGCTGGCGTGAGTTCGTGTGAGACAGGCCGAGGCATCGGGCAGGTGTTGACCGACAAGATGCTGAATTGTCTGGCCCAGCGCGAAGGTGTGTGCATCCTATACACTCACCTCGGGAAGATTCAGAATCCTCGCGTGCCCCTGGGTGATACCGCCGTGGCTGGGTTTCGGCGCTTGGCGGATGCGTACCGCGAAGGCAAGATCCTGGTCACGACAACGCGCCGCGTCCTGGCGTTCCATAGGGCGATTCGTAACGTGCGGTGGAGCGTTTCCGCCAACGGCAGCGGCGTGTGCATCGATGTGGCCCTCGACTCCCACGAGGCCGGCCGCTTCGGCGGATTGGCCGAGCCTGATCTCGCCGGCCTGACCTTCTACGTGCGCGACCCGGAGTCGGCCCGTCTAACGCTCAACGGTCGCGAGGTGGAAAGAGTCTGTCGCAACGGCCCCGATCACACGGGGCAGCGCAGCATTTCGCTGTCCTGGCCGCGGCTGGAGTTCCCAGATGTATGAGGGCGAGAACTCGGATCAGATGATATCGGATCCACACGTCGCCATCTTCCGCGGCGAGGCGCGCTACCCGCACGCGCCCCCATTCCACCCGGGCGAGGCGTTTCCGGAGTATCCGTTCGGCGATGCGATTGACGCATCGGAAGCCAATCACACCTACCTCGCCGTTCGTGGGTCATTGCAGTTGCTCGGACTGGACGCGGCGGCATTTGGCACGTCGCGCTGGAACCCCCTCGGCCGGATCATCCACCCTGGCCACACGGTGGTACTCAAACCGAACTTCGTAAGGGATTTCCGCGAGGCCGACCCGGATCACGGGGATTGTCTCATCACCCACGGTTCGATCATCCGCGCGGTGCTTGACTACGTTTACATCGCCACCGCCGGCCGTGGCCGCGTCATCATCGCCGACGCCCCCCAGAACGACGCCGACTTTCAAGCCATCCGTCGAATCGCCGGGCTGGAGGAGATTCAGGGATTCTATCGACGGCACGCGGGCTTTGAAGTGGAGGTCTACGACCTCCGGCCCGAGCGGGCAAAGAAGGTCGACGGCGTGATCACCGGACACGAACGGCTGGCGGGCGACCCAGCCGGCTACGTGAAGGTCAACCTCGGCACGAAGTCGATGTTTGTGGAAGTCAATCACCTGTGCCACCTGCTCTATGGAGCCGAGTACGACATGGGGGAGTTGCGCTGCCATCACCACGACGATGTGCACGAGTACCTCGTTTCCAGGACCATTCTCGACGCCGACGTGGTCATCAGCCTTCCGAAGCTCAAGACCCACAAGAAGGTCGGCGTGACACTGAATCTCAAGAACCTGGTGGGAATCAACGGAAACAAGAACTGGCTGCCGCATCACCGCGAGGGCACGCCGGCTCGGGGCGGCGACCAGTTCCCCGATGATCGGCTCAAGAACCGCATCGAGCGCGTGACGGTCGATCGGTTCAAGAGGCTGTTTCCTTTGCTGGGTCCTGTCCGTCCGGCCGTGGCCGCGTTGATCAAGCCGGTCGGCAAGCGGATCTTCGGCGACACCAACGTGGACACCGTCCGGTCAGGGAACTGGCACGGCAACGACACGACGTGGCGAATGGTGATCGACCTCAATCGCATCTTGCACCATGCCGATACGGGAGGAGTCTTGCGCGATCGACCGGTTCGCGGATTCTTCAGCGTCGTCGACGGAATCGTCGCCGGCGAGGGAAACGGACCGCTGGATCCGACCGCCAAGGCGGTCGGTGTCGTGCTTGCTGGGATGAACCCGGTCGCCGTGGATGTGGTTTGCGCCCGGTTGATGGGTTTCGATTACCGGCGGCTGCCGATGTTGTATCGGTCGTTCGAGGACCACCCCCTGCCGGTGGTCTCTTTCTCGCCCGATGAGATCACGGCGCGTTCGAACGATCCCGACTTCGACGGATTCGTGCACGAGTTGCGTTCACGAGGGTTTGGCTTCAAACCACATTTCGGCTGGAAAGGCCACGTGGAATTGGCCCGCCCCGCCGCGTCTGACAGCGAGGGCCTTAGAGCGCCTGACGCCACGGAAGGTACGGAGAGTGCTTGAGGATTCACCGCCACTCCACGAAGTGAGCGAACATTCCTGGCTGGTCCGCAAGTCGGCTCTCCTCACCGGCCGGGCAATGCTCCTTGTGCTGCGACTGGCGGTTGATCTTGCCGCCGCCGCGGGGCAGGCCCTGCGGACCAGACGGGCGAACCGCAAGGCGCGCGTGGTCCTGACGGGCATGTTCGTGTCGGACGGATGGATCGAGGCGCACGTGCGTCCGATGGCGTTGTCGGAGCGGTGTGAGCACATCTGGGTCGTGACGGACCGCCCCATGGTCCGGATTCCCAAGACGACCTACGTGTGCGCCCCCCGTTGGCTACAGCGGCTGATCGGGCTTGTGCCTTCGCGATCGATCTGGTGCCTGTGGACTGCGTTGCGGCACCGGCCGGATGCGGTCGGCGGGTTTCACATGCTGCTCAACGGGATCGTGGCGCTGATCGCCGCACGATTGGTCGGTGGCCGATCGCTGTATTTCTGTGTCGGCGGCTGGGCGGAGATATGGGGAGGTGGGGCACGGTCCGAGAACCGCTTCTTCAGCCGCATCGGCGAGGACGACTGCCACCTGGAACGTCAGATCCTGTGGTTTGTGGGGCAAACGGACCTGACGCTGACGATGGGGACTCGCGCCCTCCAGTATCTCCGACAACGCGGGATCTCGAACCCAATAGAGGTGGTGTCTGGCGGTATCGATCCATCGAGCTTCGCCGCTGCAACCCAGCCTGGGCGCCGTCCGCACGATCTGATCTTCGTGGGACGCTTGGTGCCGATCAAGCGCCCAGATGTGTTGTTGGCTGTCATCGCCAAGGTGGTGCCGAAGCGACCGGACCTGCGGGTGGTCGTCGTTGGCGATGGACCGCTGCGTCCGGAACTGGAGGCACGGGCCGTCGAGCTTGGCATTGCCGAGAACGTCTCCTTTGTCGGCCATCGGTCGGACGTTAAGTCGTGGTACAGCCAGGCGCGGATCTTCGTCTTGACCTCGGATTCCGAAGGCTTGCCACTGTCGGCTACGGAGGCCATGACGGCGGGGTTGCCCGTTGTGGTGTCAGACGTCGGCGATTTGGGCGATCTTGTGCGCGATGGCGTCAACGGCTATCGGCCACGGCGGCGTGATGTTGAAGGCTTCGCCTCGCGGATCGTCGAGCTACTCGCGGACGAGAAGAAACAGCAGGCCTTCTCCGAACAGGCGCGGCGGTCGGCGACGGCGTATTCTGTTGATTCGATGCGCCGCAGATGGGATCGTTTGTTGGGAGACCTGACTCGTCCACGCGCGAGGCCGAGAGCCAGGAGAGCGCACCGGGGGCTTCACCCACGCGCCGATCGAAGTGGACATGGGAGAACCATGGTTCGGACTGATGAAGCGAGCCTTGTCACGTAAGAACCTCTGGGACGCGATCCCGCGCCCGTTGAAAGCGACGCTTGGCCTGGCCGCCGGTCTGCTTCCGCTTGCGTACGTCCTGGGGGGGCGTTTCCGGCGTGCCCTTCAGTTCGTACGCCGGGCCGATCGCTGGAGCGCCGAGGAGTCACGCGCCTATCAGTTGCAGCAGCTTCGGAGAATGTGCGAGCTCGCCTATGAGCAGACGCCGTTCTACCGGCGCGTCTTCGATGAGCACGGTTTCGATCCGCACGGAATGAAACGGCCGGAAGATCTTCGTGCCTTGCCCACGATTGATAAGGACGTCGTTCGCCGTCACGTGGGGGAGATGTGCGCTGTTTCGCCGAATTCACCCGGCGTGGATTTCGTTTCCACCGGAGGGACCGGTGGCGAGCCGTTGCATTTCTACATCGGCAGCGATCGGTCCGCCGTGGAGTATGCGCACCTGGTCGCTGGTTGGGAGCGGGCGGGCTTCCGCCTGGGCTCGCCGATGGCTGTCTTCCGCGGCCGTGTGGTCGACGAGCGCCGCACACGGTTGCGACACGACTACGACCCCCTCCTCCGCTGCCACTATTACAGCAACTTCCACATGACCGACATGGACATGCGGCGTTACCTCGCGCACCTTCGCGGGATCGGCCCGTGCTTCCTGCACGTTTATCCGTCGTCCGTCGCCAACTTGGCCCGCTTCCTAGTACGCTCCGGCCTGACGCCGCCAACGAACATCGACGGGATCATCGCGGAATCGGAGATCGTCTACCCGGACCAGCGCCAACTGGTCGAACAGGTCTTCAAATGCCGATATTTCTCCTGCTATGGCCATTCGGAGAAGCTGGTTGCCGCTGCCGAGTGCGAACACTCGGCGGACTACCACGTCTGGCCGACCTACGGGTACTTCGAGCTCCTTGACGACAACGGCCGGCCCGTGACAACGCCCGGCCAGCGAGGTGAGATCGCCGGGACAGGGTTCATCAACACCGTGATGCCGTTCATTCGCTATCGCACCGGCGATTACGCCACTTATGTGGGCGACCATTGCGAGGCTTGCGGTCGGGCACACACGGTCATCACCGACATTCGCGGCCATCGAACACAGGAGTTCCTCATTGCCTCGGATGGCTCGGAAATCTCCTGGACGGCGCTCAACATGCACGACGACACATTCACGCGCGTCCAGCAGTTCCAGTTTCATCAAGACACGCCCGGCCGGGCCGTGTTGCGCCTCGTCCCCGCGGAGGGCTTTGGAGACGAGAACCGTCAACGGATAGACCGCAACCTCGGCCGCAAGTTCGCCGGGCGGCTTGACTTCGCCATCGAACTGGTCGACGGCATAACCCTATCGGCTAGCGGGAAGGCCATCTACATCGACCAGCGTATTACATCCACGGATGTTCCCGGCGCGGCCTTCGGCCACGGCCAAAGGAACCTAAGCGGGACTGGGCAATGTTCAAACAGTTGACAGCCACGGGTCCCACTGGCGGCTCGCCTGCCCGTGCGTCCATCACGTGTGCTCGCACTGAGGGAGAAGCCGCCATTGGCACCCACCTCGTTCGAACATTAGCAGAACCTCTGGTGTGAACCTCCGGCTCGTGCCGTCAGCACCTTTGGCGGCAGTGCCACAACGTGTTTCGTTGGAATCCTCGCTGGAACAGAGGGCGAGTCGCACGAATGCGCGTATATGTTCTTTACATGCTCGTCGCCTTCCTGTCCATCTACGCATACCGCCACTGGTACCGCTCCCTCTGCGGCCTGATCCTCCTCATGGCGGTCATTGAGCACCCCGACATGCCCAAGAACATGATGGACATCCAGGGATTAAACCCCTGGAACGTCCTGCTGGCCAACGTTCTCGTCGGGTGGTTCATCAGCCGGCGTCGCGAGGGACTACGATGGGACATGCCCCGCTCGATCAGCCTGCTGCTGATCCTGTATTTCCTCGTCGTGCTGATCAGTTCGCTCCGTATGTTGGCCGACCCCACCAACCTGGAGGAATTCACGACGGCTCAATTGATCAGCGAGAACTTGGTCAACACATTCAAGTGGGTCATCCCCGGATTGCTCTTGTTCGATGGTTGCCGATCTCGCCGACGTTTTCTCATAGCGATTGCGTGTATACTGGGCGTATACGTGCTCCTCGCCCTCCAGATCGCTCGTTGGATGCCACCAAGCGCAGCCATCACTGGAGGAGAGCTTGCGCAGCGAAGCCGCAAGATCATCCTCAACGAGATTGGCTATCATCCAGTAAACGCATCGATGATGCTCGCGGGCGGCGCATGGGCCATCCTTGGCACGTGGCCGTTAGTGAAGCGCCGCCGAGATAAAGCGATCATCGTCGCTTCCGCTCTCTTGGTTTCATACGCTCAGGCGCTGACCGGCGGCCGGATGGGTTACGTAACATGGGGCACCGTAGGGCTGGTGTTGTGTTCGTTGCGTTGGCCGAAGCTAATCCTCATTATCCCAGTCCTGTCAATCACCATCGTGTCCCTCCTGCCGGGTGTACGCGAGCGGATGTTCTCGGGCTTCGGAGAAGTTGACATTGCTGGTCAGACGTACGTGGATGATTATAAGATCACATCGGGTCGAACACTGGCATGGCCACACGTTGTCGCTCGAATTGGCGAATCGCCAATCATCGGCCACGGGCGCCTGGCGATGGTCCGCACTGGATTGAAGGATTTCCTCTGGGATGAATACCGGGAGGGCTTTGCGCATCCTCATAATGCATACCTTGAGTGGCTTCTGGACAACGGCATCTTGGGCCTATTGCTCATCACTCCATTCTACATGCTCATCGTGGTGCGCGCCGCGCGTCTATTGCGCAACTCACGTGACTCCCTGTCCGTGGCTGTCGGCGCTACGGCTCTTGCTCTGGTCCTTTCGTTGCTGATAGCCTCCCTTGGCAGTCAGACCTTCTATCCAAGAGAAGGATCAGTTGGAATGTGGTGTGCCATCTGTTTGATGCTGCGAATATGGACGGAACGTTCAAGGAGACCAATACTCAGTATGGCGTTTTCGTCAGGACTGCGTGTGGGGCGAACAGCTCGCCCGCGGTTCTGACTCCGCTCCAAAGCGAAGTTGCGAAGCCGCGAATCAGGCGACATCTCAGGGTTGGTCAGTTCAATGGACTACGAACACATACAGGAGTGCGGGACCAGTCAGCCCAATTCGCGAGGAACCTTCGTTCGCAGACGAGGACTGCTGGTGACGATTGTGTTTGTGGCGCTCGTCGGTCGGTGCGCCGTTGCCCTATGGCTGCCACCCACCGCCACCTTTCCAGACGGACATCGATACAACCGGATTGCGAGCAACATACTGGCGAACGGCGTGTACCCGGAGAGCGAAGAGGAATCAGCTCCACTTCACCCGTTGTTGTTGGCTGTGCTGTACTCAGCGGCAGGCGAGAATGTCCCCGCGGCCAGGCTCATGATCGCGGTGCTGGGATCGCTGACTTGCTACGTGATGTTCAAACTGGGGAAGGTGCTTTTCGACCCCGTAGTCGGGCTCGTTGCAGCGGCCTTGTTGGCGGTCTATCCCCTCCACGTCTTCACGAGTGCCCTCTTTGAGTATCCCACGTGCCTGTTCATCCTACTTCTCAACTGCACCATCTTGCTGGCACTCGGTGTGCGGTCGAACCCCAGGAGTTGGGCGCGATGGATCTTGACAGGTATGGTATTAGGCTTGGCGGCCCTTGCCGTGCCAACCGCGCTCACAGCGGCGCCGTTCATCGCCCTCTGGCTGTTGCGAAGCTGTCCGATCAAGTACAAAGCCCGCCTCACCGGCGTAACGCTGCTCATCCTTGGCTGTCTCTCCACCGTTTTGCCGTGGAGTCTCTATTGGTACGCCCTGACCGGTCACGCCCAACTGATCACCGGCGGCACCGCCGAGAACTTCTTCAAAGGCAACTGTCCGCTCGCTTGGGACTTGGGCAAGGCAGACATCGCCGATGTATACGCGGAAGAGGGGGCGCCTCCCGAACAACGCGCGGCCTACAACGACTATCTCCAGGTTGAGAGCAGGGCTCGCGCTTGGCCCGCCGGGCCCAGGCGCGACAAGGTATACTACGATGCCGTGAAGGCGTATTACACGGCCCGACCGAGGGAGGCGCTTGGTTTGCTGGCGAGGAAAGCCGCGATGTACTGGCTTCCTTACGCCAAACCGGTTACGAAACACCGCACGGACAACAACTACACGAAAATCCTCCAGTTCATTACATTCGTTCCCGTTGCCCTGCTGGCCCTCGTCGGCATCTGGTTTGCAAGAGCTCGATGGCGAGAACTCGCGATCATCTACCTCGTTGTCATCACCCAATGGCTGACATACAGCGTGTTCCTGGTGACCGCGCGCTATCGTTCACAAATCGATCCGCTTCTCATTCTCCTCGCGTCATCCGTTCTGGTCACGTGGGGCCGCCAACTGACTCGCCGCCGCGGCTCGTCCACCTCCCCATCGAAAACACCTTAGTCAGTGCCCGCGTACTCGAATGCCCCTACATCCCATTTCGACGTTCCATCCGCGTCCCCGTCTTGCGGACGGCCGCCACCATCCGCATCCACATCGATGTTCAGGCCATAGAGGCTCGTAAACATCGAGTACACGTTCTCCTCGGCGTCCAGGGCCGTTCCCACATCGATCGCCGCCATGCTGCTCGCTTGCAGACGCAAGTTGCCGCTCGACGGAGCCACGAACTCCGGCTCGCCGTATACACTGCCATCCGCCACGCTGGCAAAGGCAGCCTCCAGGCTGCCGTAGACCGTGTTGTACACTCGTACGCGGACGATGCCCTCGAGCAAGTTGTGACTAACCGTCTGGACGGGCCCGGGCCAACTCGCAAACACATGATTCCCCGTGGCCTCACCCTGCGAATCCACAACTTTGGCTATGATGTTGTTTGCCACGTGCAGCAGCCCCCCCGATTGCGAGCAGTGGATGCCAGCGTCAACATCATACAGGCTATTGTTAATGATGAACCGATTGACACCCCCTCGAACGAGAATCGCGGCAGGACCATCTGCGTTGTCTGGATCGAAGAATGGTGAATGTATGTTGTGGATGACGTTTCCAACTATGTACACATCTTCGCCCACGCCGCCGCTATTGGAGTGAAGAACAATCCCTGCAGCACAGTCATAGATGTGGTTGTACAGGAACCAGACGTTTTCCGGCGCATACTGTAGGCCCATACCGTGCCCGTATGAGGAGGGGTGCTGGCCGATGGGATAGTGTGCGTGGGAATCGTTTTGCGAGAAGATGACGTCTTTGGCCTGCTTGGACCAAAGCCCGCCCTGCTTGTTGTGGTGGAGATCGTTCCGGCCGAAATAGATGTGGTGACTGGTATGGGCACCGTCGATGTAGGAGTATCCCACACCACATGCATCAGCACTGGTGTAACTCACCTCGTTGTCTAGGATCCACACGTACCGTGCATACTTGTTAAGCTGTATTCCGCCGTAATCCTGATCCTCCTCAGCCTGCCAGTCTCCTATATCGTGGACGTTGTTATTGAGGAAGACGATATTTTCGGCCACACTGTCTGCGTTCGTACCAAAGCACATAACGGCCGTGCCCCATCTGTGGTGAACTTCGCTGTTACGAAGGACCACGTGGTTGCAGGGCCCAATCGTTTCGAACCCTGCATAGTTATTGACCGTGCCGTCGATTTCGAGATTCTCGAAGACCATATAGCTGGCGTTGTTCGATACGGATAACTTCCAGCCGAACCTGGGTGGGTGGGCGGAGTTGCCACGGATGAAGACAGGGTCGCCAGCCGTTCCTGATGCACTGAAGGACCTGTAGCCGCCGTTGCCGTAGGTGCCGGCATTCAAGTAAATGAGCGTTCCGGCAAGGAGATTGGTCGTCGTGGGAAGAGTTGCCCGAGGGCAACTGGGAGACCCGTTGGGATTGCCACTGTCAGTAGCGTTGGGATGCGTGTTGTCGACGTAATAGTGTAGCGGGTTGTTGGAATCATACGCTGGGGCAACCTCGCGGACGCCAAACTGCGGAGCCGGGACGCCGATCGGAGGGACCCACGCCGTGAAGTCTTCGTCGAGAAGAGGCTCGTTGACGGGGTCGTTGTAGGACCGGCTGAGCGGCGTCAGGAAACAACTGTCGGGCTCGGCCGAGGCGAGTTGGCCGGTCCAGCCTTCGGGGACGACCTGGGTGTAGTTGCCATCCACGTCGGTGGTGGTAGTGAAGTCGACGCCGCTGTACGCGCCAGAGCCGGTGAAGGCGAGGCTCAGTTGGCCGATCTTGGGCCGAGCGCCTACGGTGTCAGTGAGGCTAACCGTGCCGGTAATCACGGGGCCGGTGAACACCGATACGACGAACGTGTCTTCGGCAAAGGCGCCAGCCATGTCGGTTGCCCGAATCGTGAGGTTGGCTGCGCCGGTCTGGTTGGGCTGGTAGTCAAGCGTCAACGTCGTGCCTGACACGGTGGCGGCAACGAGCGAAGCGTTGTCGTTGGCTGAGACGCCGAACGTCAGGCTGTCGTCACCGGCAGCAACGTCCACGTCGTCAAAGACGTTCGACAGGTTGATGACCGTGTCGGCGGCATCCTCCTCAACGATCACGTCATCGATCGGATGAACGACCGTCGGCGCGTGGTTGTCAACAGAGCTTGATGCCGTGGCAACGTAGTTTCCGTTCAATATGGCGCTCGTTACGTTGGCGTACACGCGGCTCGCAGGTTCGAACACGTAGCCATCGTGCTCCGGCCAAACCGTGCCTGACCACCCAGAGGGAACAGTGAGCGTGTAAGTGCCGTCCGCACGGGTCACGGTGGTGGGCCCGTCGTTGTCGGTGACAACGGAGAAGCCAGCGACGGCGGCGCCGTCCTGGTCGCGAATGATACCGGAGATGGTCGGTTTGACTTGGGCAGCCGGCGGACCGTCAGGGATCGGCTGATCGCCGACGGAATTGACCGTGACCCGGAACGTGTCCTCGGCGAAGGCGCCGGCCATGTCGGTTGCCCGAACGGTGATATTGGCGAGTCCAATCTGGCTGACTTGGTAGTCCAGCGTCAACGTCGTGCCAGATATGCTGGCGCTAAGAAGCGCGGGGTTGGTGTTGCCGGAAACGGCTAGGCGCAGGCTGTCTCCGCCGGTGGCGATATCCGGGTCATCAAAGACCATCGACACGTCGATCTCCGTGTCGGCGACACCTCCGTGAACCGTCACGTCGTCGATTGGATTGACGACTTCGGGTGGATTGTTCTTGCTGTTTGGGCTCGATGCCGGGGTGACGTAATCCTCATTCTCAGCGTTGGCCGTCAGGCAGGTGTACGACCGGCTCAGTGGGTAGAACGTGTAGTCCACGTGCTCCGGCCTGACCGTGCCTGACCAACCGGAGGGCACGGTCAGCGCGTAGTGACCGTTTCCGTCGGTCACGGCGGTGGGCCCGTTGTTGGTGGAGACGATGGTCACGCCAGCGATGCGAATGCCGCTCTGATCGGAGACCACGCCGGAGATGGTTGGCAGCGCGCTGACATAAGCGACCTCCGAACCCGAATCCTGATGCACACAAGCTACTGGGGCAAACGTCCCGACCAGCGTCACCGACAGGGCAACAGCGTAGGTACCCGCGGATTCGAACACGTGTGATCGCATGGCGTGCGTTTCCTTTGGACCGGATTCGGTTTCTTCGCCGAAGGTCCAAGCGAAGGTGCATTCTGGCAACGGATCATCATTCACCGTACGAGCAGTTGCGGTGAGGGTCAACGGTGACGAGCCGATCGCAGGATCCAGGTTGAAGACTACCTCTGGATAGACCGTGACAACGACAAGTCCGGTGGCCGACCGCACGCGGTTGGCGGTGGCGCGAAAAAGGAAGCTGTCCGTGCCATCGAATCCGTCTTCCGGCGTGTAGGTCACCGTGGCCGTTCTGAGGCCGGTGTTGTCGATCACGCCCAATACGCCGTGGAGGGGCTGCTCGACCATCTCGAAGGTCAGATCACTGTTATTGGGACTGCTCCCCGAGAGCGTGATGCTGATTGCCTTGTGGATCGTGGCCACTGCAATGGAGTTGACCGATGGCGCGTTCGGATCCACTTTGCCAGCGGAGGACTCTGGGTCAACGCCACCGGCGAGAGAATGCGTATCGCCGTCCTCCTGTTTCTGATTGTCGCCGGAGTCGCCGCTACCGTCGGGGAGATCAGGAGTCACGCCGCCAGGCAGAACAGCACCGGTAAAAGGGTTGGCTCCTTCTTCGCAGCCAAACGAGATGGCTAGCGCGAGGATACCCAAGGCGAGAGCAAGTCGGCAGTAGCCTGGCCAGCTCCGATAACCACACCGGGACTCGACGGCATGGACGGCAGACGGATGTGATTGTGGTTCCTGCTCGGCTTCGCTCCCCAGTACGTCCACTTGCCGGTTACTGCTGCTGGTGCTGGTGCTGTCTGAAATGTGCATGAATCTCTCCCCTTGCGTTTGCGCCCCCTGCTGGAATGCTACCAAGCACGTCGAGTATTCTGACTCGCCGATGGAGATCCCCCGTCCCACTGGCCTCAGTGAGTTGACCGAGAGCCTACGCGAGTGCGACTCGCGGGTCAAACATCTTGGAATGGGCCTGTCTGACAGAATCAACGTTCCCCCGAGCGGCGGCGAGCATGGGCTTTGCAGTGCCTCCCATCCAGCTAATGCTGAGATACAATCGCCATCTTGTCAAACAGAAGGGCTGATGCGACAATTTAGGGGGAATGTGGCGTGTGGGCAGACTCGACGGCTGCGGCTGGTAATAGAGCTGCTGAAGGTCGAACGGGAGGGGCAAGCCACGGGGCAGGGTCGCCTTTCCCGGTTCCCGAGCGTGTCAAGCCGATTGAAATCGGTCTGTACCACGGGCGTGCGGCGTACATGCACAATCGGTCTGTACCGCGGGCGTGCGGGGTACATAAAGGAGGCGCCACGCGCACACCCTTGTGGGGGTACAATGACGGGCGGCGAGCGTTTCGTGGATGGGGAAGGCGGATGGCACCAGGAAGTGAGGGAGTCCTCAAATGGCTCACAGATTCTGGCTTGCTGTGGTTCTGGCCACAACCTTGCTCATCGGTGGGGGCATCGTTTATCGGGTGGTGGCAAGTCGGTACGCGCGTTCGGTGGACAGCGAACCCCTGCCCCCCGGCACGCTGGCACAGTTGCCGTTCGAAATACAGGACTGGCGCGGACGCGACGTCCCTCTTGAAGAGGCCGTCATCCGAGCGACGGATACGGACCAACACCTGAACCGTATATATACGCGAGACACGCACAGGGAGGCCGTCTCGGTCTTCGTTGCCTATGGCGTTCGTTTACGGGACCTGATGCCCCACCGCCCGGAAGTCTGCTACCCGGGTACAGGATGGACCTTTCAAGACAGTCGGGATGTCGATCTTCGGCTGGACGATGGTTCGACACTGCCTTGCCGGATTCTTCACTTCAATCGTGGCGGCTTGATGAATCAACACGTCACCGTGTTGAACTACTACGTTGTGGACGGGGTGTTCTCCCCCGATGTCGAGCTGCTTCGGTCAAGGATCTGGAAGCCGTCGGGCGGGGCGGACTATGTTGCACAGGTGCAGATCACTTGCGCAAGTGATGCATTCGGGCCATTGACTGATGAGGCTGTGCGGGCGTTTGGCTCAGCTTCCGCGATTCCGATCCGCTGTCTCTTTCCGAGCAAGGGACCCGAGTCGGACAGGCAGAGCTGATAACGGATGATGTCCTTGTCTGGTAGTCCTGAAGCCTATCCCATGACCTCCTGTCGTGTGGTCCTCTGGTCCGCTGCGCAACCTTGGCGGGACGCCGTTGCCACAGTTCTGGGATGGGCTCCTACAGCTATAGGAAGACGATCGTGACCAGAGCGAAGCCCGAGTTGAGACATCGGCACAGCCGACGTTCAGTGGAGCAGACCGAAGGCGGTGGAAGGCGTGGCCTCGTGACACCGTGGCTTGCCATTGGATTGATCTCGGCGACCCTGTTGTGGGCATACTGGCCTACCATCGTGCTGCTCGTCAAGGAATGGCACGACAACGATGACTACTCGGTCGGGCAGTTGGTGCCTCTTGTCGCACTCTACTTGGTGTGGCAGGAGCGTCGCGGGCTGCGCGAGTGCGTCGTCCAGCCCTGCTGGTGGGGTCTTGTGCTGATCTTCCTGGCGGAGTTCGGCCGCGCATACGGGCTGGTCTTCATGTACGAATCCGCTGAGAGGTACGCCCTCGTGCTGATGATCGTTGGCCTGACGTTGCTTCTGTCGGGCTGGCAGGTCTTCTACAGGGCCCGCTGGATTCTCCTGTTCCTGTTCCTTATGGTCCCGCTTCCCGGTCGCATCCACAATCTGGTTTCCGGCCCCTTACAGAATCTTGCAACGGTGTGCGCGGGATTCACGCTTGAGCTGCTCGGCGTAACGGCCGTTCGCGAAGGCAACGTCCTTGTGCTCAATGGCGAAGTGCCGTTGGCGGTTGCCGAGGCGTGCAGCGGGTTGCGGATGCTCACCGCGTTCGTTGTCGTGGCTTCAACACTCGCCTTCGTGATCAAGCGCCCGCGTTGGCAGAAAGCAACGTTGGTGGTATCCAGCGTTCCGGTGGCGATCGTGTGCAACCTGGCGCGGCTCGTCACAACCGCCCTGCTGTACCTTTGGGCGAGCAGCGAGACGGCCGAGCGGTTCTTCCACGACTTCGCCGGCCTGACGATGATGCCGCTGGCCGTCTTCATTCTCGTCTTCGAGCTGTGGCTCATGTCGCGCCTGGTGGTCGAGGAAAGCCATCCCAAGACTGCCAGCCGATAATGTCGCCTCCAACAGGCCAGTGTCCGCCACGGGCAGAGACGAAAGACGCAGAATCCCGCGGTGATCTTGCACATTCGTGCAAACTCGGCTATGATGTGGATTTGGTGGCGAAGGGGTTTTGGGGCTAGTACGGCGTTTCACCAATAGAACGACTGTACGCTCTGCCGAGAATCCTTTCTCGGCACCGGCTTCAGGACCGAGAAGGGATTCTCGGTCAAGCAATCGTAGTCGC
>JAFGQA010000102.1 GCA_016935885.1 Phycisphaerae bacterium
ATGCCGCCGACGCCGATCGGAACCGCGACCGTGAGGGAGCGGTCAGCGTTCACCCTTGAGGAACGTCGGCAAACTGGTCATCCCCGTTGGCCACAGGGGGGCGACGTTACAAAGGAAGCGTCAATGGAGCATGCACGCTCAACCCTAAAACGCTCTAATGCTTGAAGTGCCGGGTGCCCGTGAAGATCATGGCGAGGCCGCGTTCGTTGCAAGCGGCGATGGTGTCGGCGTCGCGCTTGCTGCCGCCGGGCTGGATGATCGCCGTAGCGCCCGCGTCGGCCAGGATGTCGGGCCCGTCGCGGAACGGGAAGAACGCATCCGACGCGGCAACAGCACCTTTCAGCTTCTCCGCGTGGCCGTTTTCCTTGGCCAGCCACGTGGCAATCCGGCAGCTCATCACGCGAGACATCTGCCCCGCCCCGTTGCCGATCAACATGCCGTCCTTGCAGACGGTGATGGCATTGCTCTTGGTGTGCTTGCAGATCAGCCAGGCGAGGCGCAGGTCGGACATCTCGGCGGCCGTGGGCGTTCGCTCGGTAACGACCTTCCATTGGTCTTCGTTGAGGCCGATGAGGTCGCGCGTCTGAAACAGGATACCCCCTGAGACCTTCTTCAAATCACATTTGACCATATCGAGTGGTTTCGTCATCGGGCCGACTCTGAGAAGACGGACTCGCTGTCCCCACTTCTTGCTCTCGCGTATCAACTGCTCGGCATCGTCCTCGATGTTTGGTGCAACCAGAACTTCCACGAAGAAACCGCCAACTCCAGCACTCCTTCCCCACGTGGCATACGTGTCCATCACCGCGGCGGCGAATCCGCGGTCCACCTCGAAATCAGTGACCAAGATTCCGCCCATCGCCGCGTTCGGATCGCCAAGATACGCCTTCCGATAGGCCTCGATCGGGTCTGACGCCACGGCGGCACCACACGCATTCGTGTGCTTGATGAAGGAGCAACTGTAGCGCGCCGGCGTTCCGGACGGCTCCGCCTCACGGACTGCCCAGTGCAGATCCTTGCACAACTCGAGCGCCGAACTCGCATCGACATAGTTGTTGAAAGACATGCCTCCTTCATAGCACCGGTTTGCGATCACTGGTTCTTCAGTCGGATCGCTCTGTCCTTCTGCGGAAATCGGTCTAAGCTCACCCTTCTGATGCGGATTCTCCCCGTACCGTAAGACTTCAGCTTGACCGAGATTCGGCAGCCTGAACAACTGCTCCGTCATGGCATCATCACAGATTGACCCAGGCTCATGTTGCTCAAGATAGGCGGTCACTTGGCGGTCGTATCTTCCAGTCGACCAGAACGCAATCCTCGCGTGGTGTCTTCGCTTACTCGCCAGGTCTTCTGACGATCCACCGCGCAAGGCATTGAGGATCGCCTCGTAACTGTGCCGAGAACAGAGTGGCAAGACATGTCGGTGATTCTTCGCCGCCGCGCGGAGCAAGCACGGGCCGCCGATGTCGATCATCTCGATCGCCTCCGCCAACGTGCAGTCCGGCTTCTTGATCGTCTCCTCGAACGGGTACAGGGTCACCACCACCATGTCGATCGGCTTGATGCCATGTTCTTCGAGTTGGCGCATGTGCTCGGGCTTTTCGCGGTCGGCGAGGATGGCGGCGTGGATCTTGGGGTGCAGCGTCTTGACACGCCCGTCGAGCATCTCGGGAAAGCCCGTTATCTCTGCGACCATGGTGACTGGGATACCGGCTTCTTTGAGGTGCCTGGCCGTGCCGCCGGTGGAGATGATCTCGATGCCGAACTCCTCGACCAGGGCCTTGGCAAACTCGGCGATGCCGGTCTTGTCATAAACAGCGATGAGCGCCCGCTTGATCTCGACGTCTGACATGATGGGAAACCACTTGCAGATGGTTCTCGGCGTGTAACAAAGCGACCGACCTGCTGTTCACAACAGGTCGACCGATAGCGTATCAGGAAATCCGAACTTGGCAATCGCGGTCTGTCGCGCTTCGATCACGCCGGAGAAGGCAAGGCGCTCGTGTTGCGACGATCCTGAGCTAGTTTCTCATTCGTCGTCCTCGTCCTCGTCTTCTTGCTGATCCTCATCCTCGTCTTCATCCCCCGTGTCTGCTTCCTCGTCCTCATCCTCGTCTTCCCCGCCCACGTCTTCTCCCTCGTCCTCATCCTGGTCTTCGTCGGCCTCTTCCGCCTCTTCCTCTTTCTCCTCGGATTCGTTCTCCTTGGCCTCCTTCTCTCCTTCCTTGACTCCCACCAGACCACGGCCTCCGATCGGTTTGCCCTTCTTGCTGCTGCGAAGCCAATCCTCCTCGAACAAGTTGAGTCGCGGCTTCTCCTTCGCGCTGGCGGCGGTCGATTCCTTCTTTCGGGCTTGCTCAGCCCTTTGCCTCGCATCGAGCTCTTCCAGGGTTCGAATCCGCCTGTCGTTGCGAAGGACCTCAGCCAACTGGGCTGGTTTCAGCCGTGGCGCGTTCTTCGACCGGAGACACGTTAACTCACCCGTCTTTGCAGCCAACAGAATGCTCTGATCCGCATCGTCTCCGGTGGCAAATGCGACCAGTCCCGCGTCGGCCTCGGCCATCTCTCGGCCGCTCTTGGCGTCCACACGCACCAGTCTGTGGGCGCCCTCGCCGGCCAGCAGATAGGTGTTCTCCTCGAATTGCGCGAGGAACTGGCCGCCCTCCGGCCGTTCCCAGCAATGGTCGCCCGTCTTGGCATCCAGGACGAACAGGCCTTGCTCAGGCACTTGCTGGTATACCCGGCCGTGCGCAACAATGGGGGGTGCCATCAGCGGTGTGTCGAAGCGATCACGCCAAACCCTCTCGCCAGTGCGGCAGTCCAGGCAGTACAAGGACCGATCGCTCGAGGCAACGTACAGGTGTTCGCCATCGATCGCAAGGTCGGCGAAGATCGGGCCGTCGGTCTTGACGATCCAGTTCCCCTTGCGTCCTTCCTTGGTGCAGGAGAGAACTCGGCCGTCCTGCCCGGCGATGTACAGGTCCTCCCCGGACAGGATAGGAGTGGACGAGACCGTCTTTGGAGTCAGGAGCTGCCAGTTTTGAAAGCCGCTGAGGATATCCAGGGAATAGAACCGCTGATTCGCCGCGCCGACGTAGATCGACCTGTCGTCGGCGACGCCCGCGCTGCTGGCGGCGAAAGGCAGATCGACCTTCTCAAGCGGGAGGGTAATGTCCGCCTTGACGCGGTCTCCGGAGCTGGGGTGCCTGCGCTTGTCGTAACCGAATAGACGCCCCCTGGACTTGTCGCCTTCGACATAAGTCACCTTCAGCCATCCCAGTGGCTCAGGCTCGAGTTCGCCTCGTTGTGTCACCCGATATATGCCGAGGACGTCGCCGTTGCGAACGCCATGTACGCGGCCAATGGTCAGGCTTGCCGTGTCGTGGGCCACGTCGATGACGACCCCGCGGAGCGTGCGCGGTTCGGACGCCAGCTCGCCCGTTTGCCGGCTGAATACGCGCACGCCGCCCGACGTCGTGAAGAAGACGTACTGAGCCGCGTGGGACGGCCCGCGAATCGTAAGGCCTTCATCGGCTACAATGGTAGACCAGCGGATGACGCCGGTCCGCGAGTGCACGGCGAAGACCCTATTCTTGCTCGTCAGAACGTAGAGGTTGCCATCCAGGAGTTCGATCCGGGAGACCGCCTCGTCTGCCGCCAAGGGCAGATTCATGTCCCAATACCGTTGGATGCCAAGGTGATCGAGCGCGGCTCCTGAAACCAGATCGACCCCGGCGGCGGACTCAGCGGAATGGAGCCCGGCGTAAAGAATCAGAATCGCGCTTAGACTACCGCGTGCTCGTGACATCATGGAAGCACTCCTGGTTTGAAGATCGTAGGGTCTGCCGGTGAGTATGGCGCCTGGCGTCTTGCTCGGACAGAGGGTCGATCCCCCCGCGGAACGCCGCGCATCCCGGAATGACGTCAGGCGGCGGTATCCGCATGACCGGTGGGTGTGGTTGCGGGCGCCATGACCCCTCGCGCAGTCTTCTCCTAATCTAATGTGCATGGGTGGGTTAGGTCAAGATGCCACCGTGCGGTTCCCGGGCCACGCCGGCCCGAAGGCGTACCCCAAGGCGTGGCTTGTCGCGTCACACCGCCTCCTGGGCCGTGCGGGGATCTCGTCCCATATGCCATCGCCGGGGGGTTGAGGCGGACTCGCCGATAAAGTGGGTGCCTCGGCGGTGATTGCGAAGGCCAGCGGTCGATGGGTTGGGGCCGAACTGGACGGCACCGAGGCCGGACATGCGGCGGGCGGGTCGCGTCCTCTGATCCGTGGGTTCCCGCTTGACAATGCCCGTCGATTTGCACTTGCAAAAGGCCTCGCGCCTGGGGATAATGAAATGGTTCCGCTTCTGATCGAGTTGGATTCCACGGAGGCGGGCCCACACCAGCACACGTGCCAATGGGCGTGTGCAAGCGGCACTACGGCGACGGCCATGGCATCCCCCTGGGGGCAGGTGGAAAGAAGAGTCACCCTGAAGTTCCTGCCGGCCGCCGACGGATAATCCACAGCAGGAGGTACCGTCGTGAGCGTTTTGACGAAGGTATTTGTGGTTCTACTGACCGTTTTCTCGATCGCGCTGAGCATGTTGGTGGTTTCCGCCTTTGCTCGGCAGGAGGATTGGCGGGCGTCAGCGCAGGACTGGGAGGTGACTGCCAAGGCAGAAATGGCCAAGGCCAACACAGCCACCCAGAACGCGGCCATCGAACAGCAGCGCGCCTTGGATCGTCATCAGCAGGACATTCGCGCCATCAACGATCTCAAGGACAGGTGTGACGCCAATGTCGTCAAGCTCGCTGAATTGGAGCGGGAACTGGCCGATGCGAAGAACAAGCTTGCGGTCGAGCAAGGTCAGGCCACAAGCCTAGACCAACAGAACAAACTCCTCCTCGCCGCGTTGAACCGCCAGGAGGAACTCGTGGCGAGGCTCTCCAGGCGCAGCAAGGAGCTCGAGCTCCGCAACGTCGACCTCAACGATCGCGTCAAGGAGTTGACGGTGAATGTCTCGATGGCGACGTCGCGGATCCGCGCCCTCCAGCAGCAAATCAGCGTGATGGACGGCTCGCCCGACTCGGCCGCTGTCACGCAGATTCCGGGCGGCCCCGGCATCGTCGAGGCCGACATACCCATGGCGATGTCTCCGGCCATGCCGTCAGTCGTTGCGCCGATTCGCGGCGAGATCACCAGCATCCAAGGCAACCTGGCGAGCATCTCGGTCGGCAGCGCGGATGGCGTCGCGCCAGGAATGACCTTCCTCATCTACCGGCGGGGCGGGCAAGGCAGCAAGCCGATGTACCTCGGTTCGATCCGGACCACACGTGTCGAGGCAACTCAGGCGGCGGGGCTGATCGAGCAGTCGGTCGGGGATATCACGGCCGGCGATCTGGTCCGAGACGAGTTGAGCTTCGCCCGGCGAGGCTAAGTTTCCGCAGTCTGTGATTTGGTGCCTTGGAGCGATGGCAAATTGAGGTTTGACAGCCTCTTGTAGTCCGACAGGGAGCAAGACCCATGGCCCAGATGCCCGGCAGCACAGGTTCACAGAAGCCACGGACCGAGGCGACACCCAACGATATCTACACTGTTCTGGCAGGTATCGCCCTGGTGACCGTCCTGGGTACGCTCGCCTTCGCGATGTATCGTTGTGTGCAGCTTTTCGACACGCTCTTTCCGGGATTCCCGGGCTGATGCCAGTTGCAGCATGAGTGTTCCGAAGGAGGCGTGATCGGCCACCGCAGCCACATCAAGCCCGGCAGACGCCGCTGCCAAAACGAGCCGCAGGCTCCAGCCCGCGCCGCCACCTGCTGTGTCGAGTGATTCTGACTTCCGAGGCACCGTACGGGCTGAAGCCCGTGGCCTCTCATTCCTGCCACAGACAAGCTGCCTTCGGCGTCCTCCGCCCGCGCCAAGATAAATCTTCGGAAATCCGAACCGCCGTGTGACGCCACCACGTAGTGCGTGTAGAATACCGGACGTTGCGAGCGTTCGGCCGGCCACGGTTCGGCCGTCGCGTTGCAGAGACCAGAGGCCGCGTGTACGCGGCCCTTGAGGGGTGCCTACCTTGCTATTCGATTCCTTGCTTGGCATGTTCAGCGTCGACATGGGGATCGACCTGGGGACGTGCAACACACTGGTGTGTGTGAAAGGAGAGGGCATCGTCCTCAATGAGCCCTCCGTGGTGGCCGTACGCAAGGGCACGAACCAGGTCCTCCAAGGCGGAAACGCCGTCGGTCTCGTGGCCAAGGAGATGCTGGGCAAGACGCCGGGATCCATCACCGCCGTTCGTCCGTTGAAGGACGGCGTCATCGCGGATTTCGACATCACCGAGGCAATGCTCGGGTACTTCATCCGCAAGGTGCACGGCGGACGGCGTGCCATTCGGCCGCGCGTCGTCATTGCCGTCCCATCCGGCATCACGGCGGTCGAGAAGCGAGCGGTCTACGGGTCCGCCGAGCGGGCGGGCGCCCGCCGGGTGTATCTGGTCGAGGAGCCGATGGCCGCCGGGATCGGCTCGGGATTGCCGATCGCCGAGGCCCGTGCCAGCATGATCGTCGACATCGGCGGCGGTACGACGGAAGTGGCCATCATGTCATTGGCCGACATCTCTGCAAGCCAGTCGATCCGCGTTGCCGGCGACGACATGGACGAGGCGATCATCAGCCACATGAAGCGGACCTACAACATGCAGATCGGCCCGCAAACGGCGGAGATGCTCAAGATTGAGGTCGGCAGTGCCGCCTGCCTGGAGGAAGAGCTGACCATGGACGTCCGCGGCCGGGACATGATCAGCGGCCTTCCGCGCAAGACGGTCGTGACCAGCGAGGAGATCCGCGAGGCGCTCCGCGAGCCGATCAGCCAGATCCTCGATGCCGTCACGCACACGCTGGAACAGTGCGAGCCGGAACTGGCGGCCGATCTGGTCGATATCGGCATCCACCTCTGCGGTGGCGGTGCACTGCTCCGCGGGCTGGACACGGTCATGGCGGAGGCCACCGGTCTCGGCGTCCGCGTCGTCGACGACCCGCTCTCGTGTGTCGCCCGCGGCACCAGCGTCTATCTTGAGAACCTCTCCGAATGGCGGGATACGCTCGAATCTGACCACGATAATCGGTAGGGTGGCGATCCGCGGCGACGATGGGGTCGCGCTGGCGCTGCCGCATGTGCCGGCGAGAAGAACGCCGATCGGCTGGTGAACATGCTCGATATCCCGCTGTTCATCAACGTCCTCCGGTGTGTCGTGGTTGACGAGGAACAGTCCCACTTGCCGACATGAACGACAGCGGCACCGCCGATAAAGCACTTCACGGCTGAATGCACCTGTGGCACCGCCGCCAAGGGCGGTGGATTCACGGGCTTTGGCGCCCGTGCCGCAGTCGCAGGCAAGCGTGAACTGCTCTAACAGCCCGTGGCAAAAGGGAAAACAGCGGATCGGAAACGCCGTTCCTGACCGTAAAAACCACCGGCGAGACGCCGGTGCCACAGTGTTGCCACGGGCTGCTAAGCACGGGATGGATCGGTTGATCCATCGGTTGGCTTCCTGCCAGCGCACGCGGGCCGCGCGGCCAGGCGTCTCCGGGCGATGTGGACGGCCTGCTTTGAGATGTCACAGCCGAGCCATCGTCGGTTCAGCGTTTTGGCGGCGACGAGCGTTGTGCCGCTGCCGCAGAAGAAATCGGCCACAAGGTCGCCCGCGTTGGTGCTCGCTCGAATGATGCGTTCGAGCAAGGCCAGCGGCTTCTGCGTCGGCCAGGTCGTTCGCTCGAGCGAGACCGTGGATAGAAACGGGATGTCCCACACGTCGGTCAGGGCAGGGCCGTCGGCGTTGAAATACAGCCGGCCTTTCCTTGTTGATTTGTACGGGCGGCCGTCGGCGTCGTTCTTCAGGCCGTCGGTTCGAAACGCGCCCTCCCGTTGGACGTTGAACCGATGTTCCCCCAGCTTGCGCGCATAGGCCAGGATCGTGTCATGCTTGCGGCCAAACCATCGCTTCGAGACACCACCGGTGCGGTAGTGCCAAACGATCTCGTTGAGGAAGTTCTCGTCACCGAAGATGGCGTCCAGTCGCAGGCGGACATGGTGCGCCACGCGCCAGTCGATGTGCACGTACAACGTGCCGTGTCGGGCGAGCAGCCGATGGCATTGCTCCAGCCGCGGGGACATGAACGCCAAGTAGGATTCGAGCCCGCCCCGCCACCGGTCGCTGAACGCGCCCCTGCCCTTCTTGGTGGTCCGGCGGCGGCCGGTGAAGAACGGCGGGTCGATGTAGATCAGGTCGCAACAGGCCTCGGGCAACTGCGCCATATAGGGCAGGTTGTCGCCGCAACGGACGTGTGACGACGGTTTCTTGGCGGCAGGGTCTGTCACTCGTGTTCATTGGGATCGATGCCCAATGCCTCCACGCGGCAGTGCGAGCGGCGGGGTGCTCGCCGGGCCACCTCGTCCTGCCTCGGCAAGGTCCTCCCTGCCGCCCCATCCGACGGTATACTACGTTGCACAACGTAACCGATCTTCGGTGCCTTTGAGAGGGATTGGAGGATCAAGGGATTCGAGGATTCGAGCATCCTCGACCGGGGATGAAGAAGAGGCAGTCACAATGAGATCGTAGGGTGCGTCTTGACGCACGATTTGTTTTTAGGACGCTGAGGCCCCTCGACAGGGCTTGACCGGGAACGAACAACAGGCAGTCAAAGAGGCAGTCACCATGATGACACTTGACGTGCAGATCGATCCAGGCCAGTTTGATGCTATTCTGCAACTCGCCCGTGCGGAGGACTTGGGCGGGGCGGGCGACATGACGACGCTGCTCATGCCGGAAACCGCCTACGGCGCCACCGGCAACTGGAATCTTGTCGCTCGCGAGACGGGGAGATTCTGCGGTGCGGCGATACTCCCGCAGATGCTCCAGGCGCTGGCCCCGGAGGTCAGGCTGGATTGGGTCGCCCCGAGGTGCGACGTTCGGGACGTCCAGCCGGGAGAGACGATCGCCCGGTTCTCGGGTCTGGTGTGCCAGATGCTGGCGGCCGAACGGACACTGCTGAACTTCCTTCAGCACCTTTCCGGCGTGGCGACACTGACAAGCCGGTATGTTGCCGCCGTGGCCGGCACACATGCCAAGATTCACGACACCCGCAAGACAACACCGGGTCTCCGCACACTGGAGAAGCACGCCGTTCGATGGGGCGGTGGGCACAATCATCGTGTGGGCCTTTACGATGCGGTCCTGATAAAGGACAACCACCTGGCAGACATCCCGACCGATCGGCTCTCGCACACGGTGCGCGAGATGCTGGGCCGGATAGAGACGTTGCCCTCGCACCCGGCCTTTGTCGAGGTGGAATGCGACACGTTGGAGCAACTGGCCGAGCTGCTGAAGGTCGTCGGCATCGACGTGATCCTGCTCGACAACTTCGAGCTGGACGACCTGCGGAGCGCGGTCAGGCAACGAAACGAAGCGGGCCTGCGCGGCAAGGTCGAGCTGGAAGCCAGCGGCGGGATCACGCTCGAGAACGTCCGCGCCATTGCGGAGACCGGCGTGGAGCGCATCGCCGTCGGGGCCATCACCCACTCGGCACCGATTCTCGACCTAGCGTTGGACGCGGCATAATGCAGGATCTTCCATCGCATCAGCTCAATGCCGCATCGCTTCTTCAGAACCTCGGCACCCGGCGCGTGGGCCGGAGAATCATCGTGCTGCCCGAGGTGGACAGCACGAACTCGTACGTGCTGGACACGCTCGCCGTCGAGGAGGGAAAGGCCGCCGATGGCTGCGTGGTGTTCGCGGAATACCAGAACGCGGGCCGGGGGAGGTTGGGCCGAGCATGGCACTCGCCGCGCGGCGCGAGCTTGATATTCACGCTTCTACTCTGCGCGGACGGGCCTCGGCCGACGCCTGCCAGGCTCGTCATGGCGGCATCGGTAGCGGTGGCGGCCGGCATCGAGCAAACGACGGAGGTGGAACCTGTCATACGCTGGCCCAACGACGTGTACGTCGGCGACAAGAAGCTGGCCGGCATTCTCGTTGAGGTCCGGATGGTTGGAGGCACGGATCACGCCACCGCCGTGGGCATCGGCGTGAATTGCCTGCAGCAGGCCGGTCACTTCTCGCCGGAGCTTCGCGATCGGGCCACGTCGCTGGAGTTGGAAGCATCGCACCCCGTGGATCGTCTCACCGTTGCCCGGGCGATTCTGCGGCGACTGGATGCCTACATCGCGGATGGCAGCGGCGTGAGCAACGACCAACTCACCGCCGATTGGCGGGCCCGCAGCGCCGACGTTGGGGCCTACGTGACGCTGACCAGCCACGGGCAGACATTCACCGGGCGGATCGTCGACGTGCACCCCCAGACCGGTCTGCTGCTACAACTCGACACCGGCGCCCGCCGCGAGTTTGACCCGGCGACGACGGTGCGGCGTTAGACCATTCCACGGTTGAGCATGTCCATGCTCGTCGGGTGCCACTGGCGGCTTGTCCGCCAGTGGGCACGGGCAGGCAAGCTGCCCGTGGCACCCAGCAGGATGTCTGAGCAATGGTCAACCGTGAACCGCTATAGCAGCCCTTGGTAGAAGGCAAAACAGCGGTTCGGAATCGCCGTTCCCGACCGTGAAAACCACCGGCTTTGGCGCCGGTGCCGCAGTGTTGCCACAGGCTGTCAGAGCATTTCACGGTTGGATGCACCTGTGGCACCGCCGTCTCGGCGTTGGGTTCACGGGCTTTGGCGCCCGTGCCACAGTCGCAGGCAAGCGTGAACTGCTCTAGCTGCCGACCGGAAGCGTCAAGACTGGCGCGACGCTTGCCGCCCCGCCGGCTTGCAGGGCGAATAGCTGGCCGAGCAGGGCCAAGGTCGATTTCGAGGTCAGGTCGGCGTTGTCGATATAGTACCAGTGGCCCCAGTGCTCCACCGCAACGGCCGCTCCCTTCGGCCGCACTCGCCGGGAATGGACGCGCAGCAGGTCGCCGGTCACGCAAGTCCAGTCGAATGGCTGTCCCGTGTCGCACAGCGTCGTCGTAACCAGCCCCCCGTCGCGATGCTCCTGAGGGACTTCGATGGCCTGGGACAAGTAGAACAGCGCCCCCATCAGTGAGCGCGTGGTCATGGTGATGACGGTGCGCCCGTTCGCCGCCAAGGACGGACCGGACTGTTCCCCGATGCCCAGTTGGATGTCGTAGCTCGACCGCCCGGGCGCCAGGCCCAGCAATTCGACGAGTTCCTGGACTTCGGGTAATCCAGCGGCCGCGGGTGGAATGCGCCAGACGAGCGCCTGCGAGGTGCCGGTCAGCACGAGGCTCCTGCCGTCGTCGGAGCTTCTCAGACTGTATCCCTTATTGACCGCGTCCACCGCGTCAAGAAGGCTGATATTCTCCACCGGAAGCGGCGCGACGAGGTCGCTCTGCCTGGCCTCGTACCCGATTTGCAGCAGACCGTCCTTCTGCAACCGGCGAAAAAGTCCGCACACGCGGGCATACTTCTCGTATCGCGGCGGGGCGGTCGGCGTCGGACCGGACGCGCTCGACGCATTGTCCAGGCCGTTCATCTCCTGGACCGTCAAACGCAGCACGCGGTCGATGCTCCAGCCGGAACGCCCCAGCAAGGCCATCAAGTCAAGCTGTAGCGGTGTGAGAAGACGCTCTGCGAAATCCTTGCCCTGAAGCGGCGTGAGCGTGATGGTCGGCTTCTCCTCGAACCCGAAGCCGACGCCCAGGTCCAGGTAGTGCGGGTTCGGCGGCGGCCCCTCGTTCAGCCTTCCGCTCACGTCACCGGACCCACGAAAGCTGAACTGTGCCGCCACGCTGCCCACGTCGAGGAACAAAGGCTCGTCGCGATATTGCAGCCGGACCAGGTTGAGCAGAAGCTGCTCCTTCCTGGTCTTCTGAATGGCCTCGTTATACCGAACGCGGCTGACCTTCAGCGCTGTCGGCCCGGCAACGCAACCGGACAACGATGCGGCCAACATGGACACGGCAAGAAGACTTGCGAAGCGTGTTGCTGGATTCAAGACGTGCTCCTGTTTGCTGGAATTCACCGCTCCGTGCGAACGAAAGCCACGGGCTTCAGCCCGTGCGGATACCTGAGCCACGGGCTTCAGCCCGTGCGGTCTCCCGGGTGAGCGGCCGCCGCCATCCGTGGCCGAGGTCACCTCACCTTCGGAAATTCGAACTTCGGCGGGATGTCCTCCACGCTGCCGATTGTCTCCTTTGCGATTGCGACCGCGGCGGCCCGGCCCAACGCCATCGCCTCTTCCGCCGTCTTCTCGGCGGGGCTCGCCGCGTCCGCCTTGCGAACCGCACGCCCCTGCTTTGTAAGCACTGCGCTGCGTGCGCCCCCCCTATCGCGCGTTGGTAACACAGCACTGGCACTCATGCTGGCAGTGGCACCCATGTCCGTCTTGGAAGGCGTCGCCCCGGCAATGTCCCCATTCTCCTTGGCCAAGTGAATCGTCTGCGTCGGAAAGGCGAACTCGACGCCCAGCCGGTTCGCCAGCCGGATGATGTCCAAGAACAACCGATGCCGCTCGCGCATCTCCGTCGTCCAGTCCGGCGTCTCGTGGAAGCAGTACAGCATCACGTTGATCGACGAAGCAGCAAACTCGGTGACCCAGACGAGGTAGTAGTCCTTCCGCGTGAACGGGTGTCGGCGGATCAGCTCGCGAATCCCCTCACAGAACGCGTCAAGCTGTTCCGGCGTCGTCGAGTACGTAACCGACAGCTTGCAACTGATCCGGCGATACCGCCGGCGCCCCATGTTGTCCACCGTGGTCGTCGTCAGCTCGGAATTGGGGATCGTGATCTGGGAATTGTAAAACGTCCGGATCCGTGAACTGCGAAGTCCCACCGACTCGACCGTCCCCTCCACGTTGCCCATCTTGATCCAGTCGCCCACCTGAAACGGGCGGTCGAACACGACGGTTAAGGACCCGAAGAAGTTTGC
Source organism: Phycisphaerae bacterium (assembly GCA_016935885.1). Next base: position 12,928 of record JAFGQA010000102.1, read on the forward strand.
CAAGGTGTCCTTCGCGGCCAACGCGAAGGCCAGACCGCCGATGCCCAAGCCGGCAAACAGCTTGTTGAGGCTGTCCTCTGAGACGCCGACCGCTCTGAGGATGAAGATGATGCCGATCGGGATGACCAGGATCTTCAGCGTCTTCCGTAGGAGCGGCACGAGTACGTCGTCCAGCCGACTGATTGTCCGTGCCGCCCGGGCCGCAAAGAACTCGGATGCCAGATCGATCAGCCGGTAGGACACCCAGACGCCCACGACCGTCATGACGAACTTCAGCGCCGGCCAGACGTACGCCTGCACGTCCTGCGGAATCAGAAACAGTCGCAGGCCCCACCACCACGTCGCCACCATGACCAACATCGCCAGTGGCCGGAATTGCGCGGCGATGCGGGTGGGGAGCAGCGCAACCTGCTGCGTCCGGCTCAGTGGGCGGGCCAACGCGCAGAAGATCAGAAGGGCGGCACGGTGAACGGCATAGCCCAACACCAGCAGGATCCCAAAGCCCAGCCACTGCCAGGTCTCCACGCCGAAGGTCTCCCCCTTTAAGCTCGGCGGGACCTTCTCCAGCAGCCACGACTGGGGGTTCTTCCAGAACGACAGGCTATCGAGGGCGCTCAGGCGAGCCTTGCCTTGAAAGGCCTTGTACAACGGCTCGATGGAATTGACCGTTGCCTTCGTGAACAACCAGTAGCCATTCTGGGGGGGGCCTTCCTGTCGCTCAAGCTCGATGCGGCCATCCTCGCTGCTGTACCAGGACTGCGGCTCGGCGTCGGGTTTGTCGGGCAAGTCCTGGGGCACGAACACCTTGTAGCGATCCATCACGTGCTGGAGTTTGACCGCAAGATCGGCGCCGATCTCCGCGCGCGTGATGGCCGGCTTCTCGCTCAGGTCGAGACAGTTGGCGGCGGTGGACAGGTCGTTGGTCTTCATCGCCTCCAGGAACGTCAGCATGGTCGCCCTTGCCGAGCGAAAACCCGCAGGCACGTCCGCCGCGCCCTCGGCATTCGGGGCTTCTGTCTCTCCTTCCTTCGCTTTGACGGCCTCGAGCAGCTCCGGAATCGATGAGACGGTCTGCGCGCTGAACCGCCACAGCCCGTCATCCGACCGCGCGATGACGAGCCGCACGTCACTTTGCTTTGGAAAGCGAACGATCTCCGCATCCGGCTCCTCCGGGATCTCGTCGCGCGACTTGCCGTAAGTGTTCAGTAGCGTGTCGATGATCTGCTCGAGTTGCTCGGCCAGACGTGGACCAAGCTGCTCGTCTTCCCCTGAATCCTCCCGCTCCATCGCAGAGAGATCGAGACACCGGAGGGCGTCCTTCATGCGATCCGGCTTCTTCTCCGACTCCCCCATGGCCAGGAGGAACTCCTCGACCATCGTCGCGGGCGAACGCAGCGGATCTTCGCTCTCAACCGCGCGCGTCGTCGGCTGGGAAGCCTGCGTCGTCGGTTCGGCGCTTTGGCTTGTCGGCTCGGAAGTCCCTCTCGGTGGCGGATCGCTCCGCAAAGACGCCTCCGGTCCGGGAGCCGCCGGCTCCGTCTGCATAGCAGGGGTCAAACCCTGCCCAACATCTTGCTCCTGATCCAGACCGGCCGCGACTTGCAGCATGGCCGACACGATAACCGCGATGAAGCCAAACCTTCGGATCATGTGAACAGCCCAGGAGTTGAGTTATTGTTACCCGATCACGCCCAGCGATCTGAGCCGCGCCCGACCGCGCCGAGCGGTAGCATAGCGGGAAGCGCGAACCAGAACAAGGCAGGCACGCGAGGACATCACGAATGCTGGCTTGCCGAGCAGACGCGGCGGGGTCCGTGACACTTCCGGTGGCATTCGATTCCGGGCGCCGGGTGCCACTGGCGGCTTGTCCGCCAGTGCGGCTTCTCTGGTGGGTGCATGGAGCACACCCACTGGCAGGCAAGCTGCCAGTGGCACCCGCCTAAACTGCCATGCACGCGACACGGCGTGCCCTCACGTGGCGACAAGGGCAAGTGTCTATTGTTGGCCGGCGATCCACCGTTCGAGGAGGTTGCGGGCTTCGGAGTCGCGGAATTGCCTGGGCGGGTGCTTCATGCAGACCGCCGAAACTTCGTCCAGCGGACCGCCGATGTCACGATCCAACGCCAGCTTCGCGCAACGGATTGCGTCGATGGCCATCCCGGCGCTGTTGGGGGAATCTTCAACACTGAGGCGCAACTCGAGGTTCATGGGCACGTCGCCGAAGCCGCGCCACTCCATCCGCAGAAAGCAGACCTTGTTGTCCTTCTGCCAGGAGACGAAATCGGCCGGGCCGATGTGGATATTCTCGTCGGCCAGGGGGATGTCCAACTGGGACTGGACGGACTCGGTCTTGGAGATCCGCTTGGTGTTCAGGCGGGTCCGTTCGAGCATGTTCAAGAAGTCGGTGTTGCCGCCGGTGTTGAGCTGGTAGGTGCGGTCAAGCTTCACGCCGCGATCGCCCATCAGCCGGGCCAGCACGCGGTGCACGATCGTGGCGCCAAGCTGGCTCTTGATGTCGTCACCGACGACGGGCAGATTCTTGTGTCGGAACTGCGCGCTCCACTCCGGGTGCGAGGCGATGAAGACCGGCACGCAGTTGACCATCGCGACGCCCGAGTCCAGGCAGGCCTGGGCGTAGTGACGCACCGCATCCTCGGAGCCGACCGGCAGGTAGCACGCCAACACCTCGGCGCCGGAATCCCTCAACACGCGGGCCACGTCGCAGGGGTCCTCGTCGGCCACGCGGAAGGCCTGGCCATCGGGATAGTCGCGCATATGCCTGGCAACGCCGTCCAGTACCGGCCCCATCCGCACGGTCACGCCGGAAGACGGCAGCTCCCGTTGGAAGACGGTGGTGCAATTCGGCGGCGCGAAGACCGCCTGCTCGAGCGGCTTACCGACCTTGCGCCGATCGACGTCGAAGGCTGCCACGACCTGGATGTCGTCCAAGCAATACCCGCCGATGACCGGGTGGATCAGCCCGGCCGAGTCAGCACGGGCATGCGTTCGATAATACGCAATGCCTTGCACCAGCGAACTGGCGCAATTGCCGACACCCGCGATCGCAAGCCTGATGCTCCTCATGGTTCTTTCTCCTGCATGGATCACCTTACGCCCTCGGACGACTTCACCATGCTTCAGGGGCTTGTCACGGCCAAACGGCCAAACCACACGCACCCGAGATTGGGAGAAATCAAACGCCGAACTATAGCAACTGGACCGACCCTGGGGAAGAGGCAAGCGTCCCGATCGGTGCAAAAAGCGTGCATGACAGTCTAGGCGGGTGCCACTGGCAGCTTGCCTGCCAGTTCAGGCGGGTGCCACTGGCAGCTTGCCTGCCAGTTTAGGCGGGTGCCACTGGCAGCTTGCCTGCCAGTTTAGGCGGGTGCCACTGGCAGCTTGCCTGCCAGTGTGTATACCCCACGCGCCCACCGGAGAGACCGCACGGGCGGACAAGCCGCCCGTGCCCACTGGCGGGCAAGCCGCCAGTGGCACCATCGAGTAACGGCCCGCACGAACACCCGTGAAGGTACACTCGCAGCCCGTGGCAAACCTATCAGCCCGTGGCAAACCTGTGGCACCGGCGTCTCGCCGGTGGTCTTCACGGCCAGGAACGGCGTTTCCGAACCGCTGTTTTCCCTTTTACCACGGGCTGTCAGGCTTGCGAACCTCGTTTGGATCGCTCTGCCCCGGCGTGGATGCCTTCAGGAGACACGCCCTCTGTGCGCGAAACCCGAGCCTGCGATGCTGTTTGCGCAAGGACGCACGAACGGGGACCTCGGGATCAGCCGTCCAAGCGATCCAGCACCATGCGGCGAACACCGCGCGTGTCGGCGTGGCACGCGGCGACGTGGCCGCTTGGGCGTGGGGACCTAATCATCCCAACGGCGAATCACAGCCAGTTTTATCGGACGATACCGGCTCGTTTCGGCGACCGGCCGGACGCCAGCCGTGCCCTTTTTGAGCTTTCGTTGCCTGGATGATCGCAACTCCTTCCTCAGACTGGCTGGCTTTCACGAGGGCTTCGAGCCCGTGGCCCGCCGGCGTGATCGCGAATCTCGAAGGCGAACCGGCCAGTCTGAGCTTCTTGGCCATCCGGATCTGCATTCACGCCGGCGTGTTACGCTCGCGGCGGCTCACGGTGGCCCACCGGCCAGCAGTTCGCGAATCAACGCCGGTCGAATCTCGCTCAGGTATTCGACAACGCGATCCGCTGAGTTGAGCCGGGCCGCCTCATGCGAGCCCACCAGACCGATTGACCGCATCCCCGCCCGGCGGGCAGCCTCGATCCCGGCGGGGGCATCCTCAACCACGACGCACGTGCTCGCCTCCACGCCCATCCGCTGTGCCACCAACTCGAATACCTGTGGATCGGGCTTCCCTCGTTGGACGTCCGCGCCCGTGACTGTTGCCGATAGGAAACGCCCCAGCCCCATATCCCGACAGACCAACGCCACGTTTTCCGGCGGCCCGGACGAGCCCACGCCCAGAAGGAATCCGGCAGCGTGCAAGACCTCGACCATCGCCCTCGCACCAGGCATCTCCGGCACGTTCCCGCGAATGAGGTCGCGGTACAACGCCTCCTTGCGGTCGTCCAGGAGCCTGACCTCGTCGGGCTCTTGGACGCCGAACAACTCGCGGATGATCTCGCGGCTTGTCCGGCCGAACGTCGCGGCGAACTGCATCTCGGTGATCGACGCGTCAAGCTCCCCGGCCAGGAGGCGCCAACTCCGCAAATGCGGTGCGTAGCTGTCGATCAGCACGCCGTCCATATCGAAGATGACGCCGACGGATCCCATGCTTCAAGCCGGCCAGTGCTCACGGAAGACAACCAAAAAAGGACCGCGGGCTTCGGCCCGCGCGGCCACCCGCTGCATCGAGTGATCTCGACCTGCGAGACACCGCCCGGGCTTCAGACCCGTGGCTTGTCGTTCGGCGGTTGGAACAGTTGGTATTCGAAAGGCCGCGCAGGCTGAAGCCCGTGGTTCGTCTTTGTTCTTGAATTGGCCCGTGTTCGCCCTCGAACGGAAGGGCGCCACATTCTCGCACAGCGACGGTAGGGGGCCTTGCTTGTCGGCCAGGCATTATGCTGCCTGCTGGGCCTTGTTCTTGGCAAGCTCGACCAGTGCGTCAAACGCTTCCGGATCGGCGATCGCGATTTCGCTCAGCATCTTACGGTTCAAGTTCACCGTCGACATCTTCAGGCCGTAGATGAACCGGCTATACGAGATTCCCCGCCTGCGACACGCGGCGGTGATCCGCGTGATCCAAAGCGATCGAAAATCACCCTTGCGTGCCCGGCGGTCTCGATATGAGTAGACGCCCGCTCGCAGAACCGTGTCTCGGGCCGTCCGCAGGAGCTTGCTGCGCCCGCCGTAGTACCCTTTGGCCGACTTGAGGACTCTCTTAACGCGCTTGTGGTGGGCGACGCTACCCTTCGTGCGTGGCATTCACTCGTCTCCAAGACTCCCGGCAACTCCCGGTCGTCGTCATCCGGAATCTAGGCTGTCAACGCCCGTCGGACCTTCGCGGCAACCGTCTCGCTTGCAAGCGTGGAGTTCTTCCGCAACTTCCGCCGCCGCCTACCGGGCTTGCCGCTCATGAGGTGGCCGGCGTTGCTCTTGTTGTAACGGGCCTTGCCACTCGCCGACAACCGAATGCGCTTGGCAATTCCCTTGTGACGTTTCATCTTCGGCATAGTCACGGTCTCCGAGGCAAATCCCCACGAACGTCATGAAACCCGTAAGTTTATACCCCTTGAGCGAGTCTCGCAAGCGCCAAACCCGGCCGAAACGCTCCAGGGGTCCGTGACAATCTGGGCGGATGCCACTGGAAGCTTGCCTGCCAGTGCGTTGTACCCCATGCGCTCAGCAGAGAGGCCGCACGGGCGGACAAGCCGCCGTACGTGTTTAGCGGTGTGGCATGCGTGCCAAGGGTGGCATGGGTAAGCGGAGCCGCCAACGGCGGCGGAGCTTACCCGTGGGCGTCCATTCGAGCCTGTTTTCACGGGTAATGAACGACCCGCCCCCGTGGGGCGTGTCGTTCGTTACCCATGCCACCCCGTTTGTCG
>JAFGQA010000103.1 GCA_016935885.1 Phycisphaerae bacterium
CGGGGGGCAGCCGGATGTCCGTGAGAACGTGCCCCCCGACCAAGGTCGGGGGCTCTTACCCCGGTGCCGAAATCCCACCTACAATCGAGACGTACACGCGGCTCCGCTGGGGGCATCCTTGCGTTCTTGACAATACCAAGTCTGTTAGTGATTATACGGGGTCTTGTTGATTTCGGGAGGGATGATCTGCCTCATGGCCAACGCCGACAGCAGTAAGCAAATCGCCCTTGGCGCGGACCACGGGGGCTACGAGCTCAAGGAGCACTTGAAGCGGTGGTTGGCGGATCGCGGCTGGGCGATTGACGATTGCGGCACGTTCGGCGGGGAAACAGCGGATTATCCGAAGATCGCGGCGACGGTCGCGCAGCGGGTTTCGGATGGGCGGTGCTGGCGGGGGATCATCATTGACGGTGCCGGCATCGGATCGTCGATGGCGGCGAACAAGTTTCCCGGCGTTCGGGCGGCGTTGTGCTATGACATCTCGTCCGCCCGGAACAGCCGCGAGCACAATGATGCGAATGTGCTGACGTTGGGGGCGCGGCTAATCGGCCGGGACCTGGCCGAGCAGATTGTAGAGGTCTGGCTGTCAACGGAATGCGTGGAAGATCGTCACCGGCGGCGCGTGGCGATGATCGGTGAGCTGGAGCACGGCGGGGGCGGCACGGGCCTGGCCGTTGTCGAGAGCGGCGAGCGAGAGGCCGTGCAGGGTGCCGGTGGGGCGCGTGTTTCCGCGGCATCGCTGTTTCCTTCAGGCGCGGCGGCTGAACTGGCGGAGCTATCGAGCGAGGATTTGGATCGGATAGCGTCCCGGATCGCGGAGATGGTCGGCGACACGGGTCTGCGGGGTCCGGGGAAGGCCCCCGACGCCGACGCCGCCCGCGGGTTTATCGGCATGGGGGCGGGCCGGTTTGCAAACGGCCTGGGCAGCGGGCCGGTCGCACGGGACGTGGCGCGGTATATCGATCACACGTTGCTGAGGCCGGAGGCGACGGCGCGGGAGATAGAGCAGTTGTGCAACGAGGCGCTCGAGAACGGCTTCGCGTCCGTATGTGTGAATCCGTCCTTTGTCAAGCTGGCGGCGAAGCTGCTGAAGGGTTCGTCCGTGGCGGTCTGCACGGTGGTGGGCTTCCCGCTGGGAGCGCATGTGCCGGAGATCAAGGCGATGGAAGCTCGCCGGGCGATCCGCGAGGGGGCGCGCGAGGTCGACATGGTGATCAACATCGGGGCGCTGAAGGGCGGCGACGACGAGTCGTTGTATCGCGACGTCAAGGCGGTGGTCGACGCGTGCATGGACGGGCGGGCGCTGTGCAAGGTCATCATCGAGTGCGCGCTGTTGACAGACGACGAGAAGGTCCGGGCGTGTCGGATCGCCAAGCGTGCCGGGGCGGACTTTGTGAAGACGAGTACGGGCTTCTCGACCGGCGGTGCGACGGCGGCGGATGTCGCGCTGATGAGCGAGGCGGTACGAGGCACCGGCATGGGCGTCAAGGCGGCCGGCGGTATTCGCTCGTTTGAGGAAATGAAGAAGATGGTGCAGGCCGGCGCGACGCGGATCGGCGCCAGCGTGGGCGTGAAGATCGTGAAGGAGGCGAAGGGGGCTACGGAGTCGAATTAAGGGCGTCTTGCAAGCTAGAAGACGAGCCGCGGGCTTCAGCCAGCGCGGTCCCACGGCTCGTTGGCGGCGTGCGGGCTGAAGTTTGCGGTTGATTGGGAGCATGATATGGCCGTTGATTTGCGATCCTACGTTTTTCTGGACAGCCTGCAACCGCAGTACGCGGCGTTCCTGGCGACCGTGGCGCAGGGTTTTCTGCCTGTTGAAGACCAGGCGTCGCTGTTCGTGGAGATATCGCCGGGCATCGAGATCAACCGCATCACCGACATCGCGCTGAAGAGCACACGGGTGACGCCGGGCATGCAGATCGTCGAGCGGTTGTACGGAATGCTCGAGATCCATTCGGAATCGCAGGCTGACATCCGCCAGGCGGGCCGGGCGATTCTGGCGGCACTCGAGCTTCAGGAGGACGAACGCCGAAAGCCGCGGGTCTGTTCGAGCCAGGTCATCCGGCACGTCGATCCCTATCAGACGCAATTGATTAACCGGATGCGCCACGGGAACATGATCATGGCGGGTCAGACGTTGTATATCATGGAGTTGGAGCCCGCGGCGTACGCGTCGTTGGCGGCCAACGAAGCCGAGAAAGCGGCGGAGATCAATATCCTCGAAGTGCGGGCGTTTGGCAGTTTCGGACGTGTGTATTTAGGGGGTGAGGAAAGGGATATCGACGTGGGCTATCGCGCGGCCGAAGCGGCGATCGCCGGCGTGAGTGGACGGGAGGAGTGAGGCGGACGTGGAGGGATGAAGCATGAAGGATGGAGCAATGGTTCGAGTGTTGGAGGATTGAGGCGTGGTGGCCGGTGGTGCCTGCTCGGATTCTTGAATGCTCGTAACGACGTTGCGGTGCTTCGACATTTTGACGTGAACGACACGGCGGCCGTCCGGGTGGCGGTGTCGGCAGGTTTCGGAGGCTAATGGTGATGACAGACGCTTTGGGCATGATAGAGACGCGGGGCTTTGCAGCCATGGTCGAGGCATCGGATGCGATGGTCAAGGCCGCGAAGGTTGAACTGGTCTCGTATGAGAAGATCGGCGGTGGGTACGTGACGGCCATCGTCCGCGGGGACGTCGCGGCGGTGAAGGCGGCGTGTGACGCCGGTCAGGCCGCCGCTTCGCGTGTCGGCGAGATCGTGTCGGTGCACGTGATTGCGCGGCCGCACACGAACGTGGACACCACGCTGCCGTTGGGGCGGAAGGAGCAGGCGATGGAGCAGGGAAAGGCGAGCCGCTAGGCGGGACTGGGTGATGTCTGAACCGTTGACAACCACGGGTGCCACGGGCAGCTTGTCTGCCCGTGCGTCCATCACGTGTGCAGGCACTGGCGGACAAGCCGCCAGTGGCACCCACACCGTCCAAACACCTGTCCGCCAGTGGCGCCCACACTGTACCCATAGTGTTCAAACACCTGTCCGCCGGTGGCACCCACACTGTTCAAACGATAGCAGAACCGGCTTAGTGCTCCGACAGCGCTGATTGGACGGTTAACATGGAGATCGGTATGTGCGCTGTTCTGTGAGCAGTGCGTAACTTGCGGTGGTGCACCGAGATCGTTGAAACCACCGCTCATAGGGCAGTGGCACCTGGCCACATTGCTCGGAGGCTCGCCAGCGTGGCGTGAGGTTGGACGATGCTATTGGCACAGGTAGTTGGGACCGTGGTCTCGTCGCGCAAGGAGCAGAGCCTGGAAGGGCTGAAGTTCCTGCTGCTGCGCGCCGTGGACATCAAAGGCCAGGCGACGGGGAGCATCGTGGTGGCCGCCGACGCGGTGGGCGCAGGTCTCGGGGAGATGGTGCTGTTCGCCAGCGGCAGCAGTGCGCGCCAGACGGTCATGACGGACAAGCGCCCAGTGGACGCAGTGATCATGGCCATCGTCGACCAGTGGGAAGTGGGGGGTGACGTGCATTACAAGAAGTTCGAGACGGGGCAGGATGAAATGCCGAAATCTCGAAAGCCGTGAGTTGATGGCCGAGAGGTTGAGCTGCTGGACTGGGTCGAGTCCTGGTGGGATGGGTTGAGATGAGTCGTCTGAGTGACGAGGCCGTGGATTCGATTGCCCGACGTGTGCTGGAGCGCATGCGTACCGGTGGTGCAGGCGGTGCGCGGTCCGGGAGGCCGGCGTTGAGGCCGGCGCAGGGCGAGGCGGTTGGGCGGGGTGGCGCGCTGCCGCCGGGTGTGTTTCGGACGATCGACGAATGTGTTTCGGCCGCGAGGAGTTCCTTCGTTCAGCTATCAAAGCTGGGGCTGGAGAAGCGCAAGGAGATCGTCGCATCGATTCGCGAATCGATGCTGGCGCACGCCGTCTCGTTGGCCCAGGATGCCTATGAGGAGACCGGGCTGGGGCGCGTCGAGGACAAGATCATCAAGAACCGGGAGGTCGGCCGGAAGACGCAGGGGCCGGAGGCGCTGAGTCCGGCGGGGTGCTCGGGTGACAAGGGCTTGACACTGATGGAGCGGGCGCCGTTTGGCGTCATCGCGGCGATCACGCCGAGCACGAATCCGACGTCAACGATTATCTGCAACGCCATTGGCATGATCGCGGCGGGCAACAGCGTGGTTTTCAACGTGCACCCGAATGCCAAGCGTGTGTCCTGCCGAAACGTCGGTCTGATCAACGAGGCGATCATGAAGGCCGGCGGGCCTGCGAACGTGGTAACCGCGATGGCGGAGCCGACGATCGAGAGCGCCCAGGCGCTGATGCGCCATCCCGGCATCCGGTTGCTGGTGGTGACGGGGGGCGGTGGCGTCGTCAAAGTGGCGATGAACAGTGGGAAGCGGGCGGTTTGCGCGGGTCCTGGGAACCCGCCGGTCGTGGTCGATGAAACAGCGGACATCGAGAAGGCCGGTCGCGATGTCGTCAAGGGGGCGTCCTTCGACAACAACATCGTCTGCGTGGACGAGAAAGAGGCGTTTGTCGTCGAGTCCGTGGCGGACCGGCTACTGAAGGTGATGGCGGCCAATGGGGCCGTCGTCCTGACCGAGCCACAGACGCGGGCGGTAGAGAAGGTCGTTTTCGCGGAGACGCGCGGGCCTGGGAAACCCGGCGTGATCGCACCGAATCTGATCGGCAAGAACGCGAGCGTGATTCTCGATAAGATCGGCATGCGCGTGCCGGACAGCGTGCGTCTAGCGGTCGTCGAGGTGGACGCCAACCATCCGCTGGTCTGGACGGAGCAGTTGTTGCCGGTGTTTCCGGTGTGCCGGGTTCGCAGTGCCGACGAGGGAATCGACCTGGCGATCGCGGCGGAGCAGGGCCTTCAGCACTCGGCGGGGATGCACTCGATGCACCTGGGGCATCTGAGCCGAATGGCCCAGGAGTGCAACTGCAGCATCTTCGTGAAGAACGGCCCGCTGTACTCGGGCCTGGGGGTCGATGCCGAAGGCCACGTTTCGTTCTCGATTGCCAGCCCGACGGGAGAGGGGCTGACCGGTCCGGTGGCCTTTTCGCGGGAACGGCGATGCGTGTTGGTGGATCATTTCCGGATCGTGTGAAGGAGGGGTCGTCAGTTACTAAGCGGGACTGCGTAATGTCTGAACAGTTGCCAGTCACGGGTTCCACGGGCAGCTTGTCTGCCCGTGCGCCCATCACATGTGTGGGCACTGGCGGACGAGCCGCCAGTGGCACCCACACTGTTCAAACATTAGAAGAACCGGCTTAGTTGTCACCGGAGGCTGGTGAGCCAGCGCCACATTGCTCGAAGATCCAAGGAGTCGGACGACTCAGATCGGAGGCGAGGTCGCGATTCGATGATCTTGCCTCCGTCTTCTTGCGAGGCACGGCCGCAGCACGGCCGCGCGAGAATCCCGCTGGTGCGAGAGGGGAGTTCCTCGGCGGGGGACATCGAGCCGACGAGACGGATCGCAGTCAATGGCCGGCCGTCGTCTTGGATCATTCAGGGCGCAGGGCCGTCGCGTGGCGTCAGCCTTTCCAGCCGCGTTCCATCAGCGTCCACGACGATCCGGGACCGCACCGCCTCGGGAAAGTACGCGCCCCCGGCAAGCACCTCGCGGATGGCGCTGGCGATTGTGGCCGGGAGTTCGTCCTTGGCCAAAAAGCCATTCACACCGGCCCTCAAGGCCCGGTCAATGCGGTCGTCATCGATCGTCGCGCTGATCAGGATGATGCGGATGTCAGGCCGGGTGGTACGCAACACCTCAATGGTGCCGAGGCGATCCGCGCCGGCCTCGTCCATGTCTACCAGGGCAATGTCTGCACGCCGATGTGCAAGCATCCCGGCAGCCTTCGCTGGATCGCGTACGACGCCGACCACGGTGCAGTGGTGCTCGTATTCAAGCCGTGCGGCGATGGCGCCCATGAGCGTCGCGTGGCTTCCAATGAGTAGGATCTCGGCCTTGGGCTCCATGCACAACCGTCCGCGGGAGGGGCAGACTCTCGTCGACGCGCAATACCCGTCGGCGGCGGAATCTAACGGTGGAAAACGAGGCAACCCGTCGCGGTGGTGGCGTTTGTGCAGGATCTTGCAGAGGTCACTGGATTGCCGGCGGAGCCGGTGGGCCCGCAGGGACGCGGGCGAGGAAACCGACCGGCGCCGTTTTCAACCGGTACTTCCCATGTTAGGATATCTGCTTGGGCTCGAATCGCAGAGGCCCCACTCGGGTATTCTGCCGGAAGGAAACCTTTAAGCGACACAATGGGGCGCCTATGTCAGGGGCGAGAGCATCCGACGAGGGGGCTCGGGACGCCCGCATCGGACGGATCGTGAGCGACCTGTACGATCGCAAGGCCCGCGGCGAGCCGATGCCGGAGGCGGAGATCCTGGCTGCGTACCCAGACTTGGCGGACGACCTGCGCCGGTATCTTGCCGTGGTCGGGGAGCTGGGGCCGGTGGATCAGGACATCGAGGGGCTGATCGCCCGAGGCGTGCTGGCCGAATCGGACGACCCCAAGTATCGGGCCACCCTGGGAGCATACAAGACCATCGAGTTCATCGGCCGCGGGGGGATGGGCATCGTTCTCAAGGCATACGAGGAGAGCCTGCAGCGCACGGTGGCACTCAAGATCATCCGCCCGGATCTCGCCGAGGACAAGATCGCGTTGGAGCGATTCAAGCGCGAAGCCCAGGCTGCCGCGGCCCTGCGACACCCGAACATCGTGACGATCCACGCCGTCGGCGAGGAGCACGGCGTTCGCTTCTTGGTCATGGAATACGTCGAGGGTCCGACGCTTGCCGAGGTGATCCGCGCGCACACTAGCGCCGAGAGCGATGGTTCCCTGACGAGCCGCGGGCCTCAGCCCGAACGGCCGCCTGCTGCATCGAGTGGTATCGACCTTCGGGGTCCCACACGGGCTGAAGGCCGTGGTTCGTCAGTCTTGCCCACGGCGCTCATTCGCGAGCTGTTCCGGCAACTGCTCTCCGGCCTTGCCGCCGCGCACGAGGCCGGCTTGATCCACCGAGACATCAAATCGTCCAACGTTCTGCTCGACGGCTGGCCAGTTGGAACCAAGCCGTGTCAAGCATCAGAGCAGGCTCGCGTTAAACAACAGAGCCGGCTCGTGTCGAGCCGGTCCGGGCCGATACGACCCGGCTCTGATTCATCCTTCAGCCTTGAGCCTTCATCCTTCCAGTTGAAGATTGCCGACTTCGGCCTTGCCCGGATGGCGGCCGCCCGGACGCGTATCACCGTTTCGATGTCCACGCTCGGGACGCCGGAGTACATGAGCCCGGAGCAAGCGCGAGGGGAGCAAGACCTCGACCATCGCACGGACTTGTACTCGGCCGGCGTGGTTCTCTACGAGATGTTGACCGGCCGCACGCCGTTCAAGGGCGAGAATGAAGCCGCCGTCATCCACCGCATCCTCCACGACGAGCCCGCCGACCCGCGGTCAATCAGCAAGGACGCCGACCCGCACCTGGCCAGCTTGGCCCTGCGCCTGATGGCCAAGCGGCCGGAGGACCGGTTTGCGTCGGCTACCGAAACGATCCTGGCCTTGGAAGCGGGCAAGCCGGTAAGCCCACGAGGCAGATGGCGGCGATGGCTTCGCCGGATGGCGATCGGCTTGGTGGTGTTCGTGTTGGTATTCGGCGGCGCGTGGCTGGTGAGTCGTTTTGGCCGATCGCCGGCCGCCACCACTGCCACAGCCAGGCTACCTATCACGGATGTGAGGGCCGAGGATGTTCCGCTCGGAAAACGCACGACGACGATCGAGGTCAAATACGGCGACGATCCGACCTGGAGGACCTTCCATCGGTTTCTGGACGACGCGCTCCACATAACCGGTGTGGAACTGGTGGATGTCGACGGGCACGGACGCCAACTCGTTGTGGCAGGTACCAACCGGGCGCTCGATGGAGATTGCCTCTTCGCGTTTGACTGTGAGGGCCACAGACTTTGGAGCATCAACCCGTCCTCGAAGATTCAGTGGCCGGATTGCTCGCCGCCCACGCAATGGTTCTGCCGCACCCTCGCGGTGGCCGACCTGGACGGCCGACCCGGCGAGGAGATCGTCGTGGTCGCCAGTGATCTCAACGAGTACTTAGAACGGCTCTCGATCATCGATCCGCAGACGCGGGAGATTCGCGCGACGTTCTGGCACATGGGAAACATCAACTTCATTCGAATCATGCCCGACTTCTTCGAAGGAGGACGACCCGCCATCATCGGCTGGGGGATAAACAACAAGCTGGACGGCTTCGGACATCCACCTCCTCCATCGTACGTACCTCCTCCGGGTGAGGATGCACCGCGCACCAAGTGGAACGAGGTCGCGGTCGTGATGATCCTCGACCCTGACAATATGGAAAGACTGGAAGGCCTGGGCCCGCCGCGAACCCCACGCGTCGACATCCCCTCGATGACGCCTTATGCCTACGCCTTTCTCGACCTGGCGGTTTCGGAGTGGGCAGGCTATCTCCCCGAAGGAGAAAAGGACCCGATGACGCCCCAGCCCGAGGAAATCGGCAGTCTCCAAGCCGGCTTTGCGGTGTCTAACACGCGACGCGACGTGGAGGACGGCACCGGCCCCCAGTTCACGCTGGGTGTTGGACGCTCTGGCGGCAAGAGTGATCTGACGTTTCGGCTCGATCGCCACCTCGACTTGCGTGATGTTCTCTTCGCCGACCCGGCAAAACGCGAGAGCACCGAGGCCTTCTGGCGCGAGCACTGGCACCCGATCATCCAGAACGGCGAGTACGTGACGGGCGGGTCGACCGACGAGTGACAGGCAGGTGCTTCCAAGACGCAGCGAGCCAACAAGAGCCTCCACCATGGCCCGGGGGAGCTCCGATTCCCGGACAGGCGCGGGGCGTGTGCCTCGCTCCAGGGAAAGTGGTAGAATGATGGACGATGGCAAACCTAAGCGTTTATATCGATTCTTCGGTCTGGAATTGCTGCTTCAACGAGCACGTGCCCGACCTGCAAGCCCAGACGCGGACCTTCTTCGAATGGATCAGGACGAATCCTGTCGTGCAACCTTATCTGTCGGACGTGGTTCTCGACGAATTGGGAAACGCCCCCGCCGAGCGAGCCTCCATGCTCGTCGAGTTGATCCGTGGCGTCACTCCGAAGCGGCTGGATCTGGACGAGGAATCCGCCGCGCTCGCGGACGCCTATGTCCGCCACAATGTTCTAACCGTTGGCCACCTGGTGGACGCCCGGCATGTGGCCATTGCAACCGTCGCAAGGCTTGACGTCTTGGTGAGTTGGAACTACCGGCACTTGGTGAACCGGCGTCGCCGGGAAGCATTCAACGGCGTCAACGCAATCACGGGCTATCGCGCGATTGACATTGTCAGCCCACCGGAGGTGCTGGATGAATGATCGAGTCGATCAGGCCATGCAAGAAGTCTGGGATTGGAAGCGCAAGTCGGAAGAAGCCACGCGTGGGATGGCCCCGTCCGCGGTCATCGACTTCTATCGCAAGCGCGCCGACGAAGTACAACGACAACTCGGCCTCGACATCCCCGCCCAACCGGCGGCCGACGCCGCTCAGACACGAGAACGGGCGTAGGGCCCTTTCTCAGGTAGCCCATCGTTCGTTGCCTGACTTGCCTGCCAACATGCTAGTGGGCAGCACAAGCCCACGGATCAGGAATCCGTGGGCCTGGAATACACATGGTTGTTGGCGTTCTGGTGGTGTCTCACGCTGGGTCGAGAATCCCTTCTCGGCCCGTTGTGCCGTTTCGCATCACGCCCGACACCGGCGTCCGCGTCTGATCATCGCTAGGCCGCCGAGGGCCAGCAGCGAGAGCGTGGCGGGCTCGGGGATGACGTACACCGTATCAAGATACATAGAGCCTGCGGTGACGCCGCCGAGAACATAGATCTTGTCATTCATGGTGACTGCCCGTGCCCCTTGAACTCCCACGGGAAACTCCCAGCAGTCGGGCGCATACCACGCGCCATCACTTACATCATAGTATTCGACGACGCTCGTAACCGTACCACTCTGGTCTACGCCGCCGATGGTAAAGATCCGATCTCCCAGCACCGCGGTGGCAAAGTCCCGGCGAGGTGTAAGCATGGATGGCAACGAGTCGTCCCATGCATCCACGTCCGGGTCGTAGCTTTCGACCCAGCCGCCTATCTGGTCCGCGTGGACGTCTCTTTCGTAGCCGAGTCCGCCTATGGCGTAGATCTTCCCGCCGATAACGGCTGTCCCCAGGTCCTGTCTTCCTACCGCCTCTCCGAGATATGAGTGCACCCTATCGTCGTGCAAGAGCGGGGCGACTCCTTCCCAAGCATCCTCTTGACTCTCGTATCTCTCCACGCGCGACAGGCTGAACCCGTGGTCGGTATCCTCATGGTGCCCGCCGACGGTGTATAGGTAATCGCCAACACTCGCCCCGGCGTTCTGGGCTCGTGCGTAGTCCAGCGAAGCGTGCGTTGTCCAAGAGGTCTCCGGCGGATCGGCCAGCGGATCGTAGCTCCAGACGTCCTTGGTCCGGCACCAATCGGGACCGCAGGGGGGATTCTTCACACCGCCGATGGAGTAAACTCGGCCTTGATGCTGCGCGAATGCCATCCAGTGTCGCCCATCCGGCATATCGGCATAGTCGTCGTCATTCCAACCTCCGCCTGGGTAGTACATGTAGGCCCGCGAGTAGTTTGCGGCGCCACCGGCGCCACTCTGACCGCCAAACACGAAGATGCCGTCCTCTCCGAACGCGGCCACGCCGTGGAAGCCAACCGGCTCCGGAAGCGTGCCGTCCAGTGTCCAACATGTGTCCGCCCGAAGGACCGAACCCGTTAAGGACAACACAAGACCAGCGGCCACAACTGCAACTGTTTTCATCATTGCATGTTCCTCCTGTTCATGTTTTGGTTTGCGAGGTAGCCCAGGAACCGATCCTGTCTGCCAACGCTCTTCACGACTTGCACCATCGACTCCTCCTGTCGCTCTTTCCTCTCAATCTCGCGGAACGCCCACGAGTCCACTCCCTCTTCAACCCCGCCATCACCGTCCGCACCGAAGACTCACGGGCCAATCGGGAAAGACCGCCAGAAAGGTGTGATCACTCGGCCGCAGGAGCGGCAGACAACTCCCGGCGCCGCCACTGATGACAACATCCACGAAGAGCCGCGGGCTGAAGCCCGGTACGTGTTCAACGTCCACGTGGTGTGGCATGGGTAACGAACGACACGCCCCACGGGGGCGGGTCGTTCATTGCCCGTGAAAACGTGCTGGAATGGACGCCCACGGGTAAGCTCCGCCGCCGCTGGCGGCTCCGCGTACCCATGCCACCACGGTAAACACATACGAAGCCCGCGGCCCTACATCCTTGTCACAATCCATTGGGCGGATCGCTGGAAGCTGAACGCTGACGGCTGAGAGCTGACAGCTACGTCTTGCTGAGGTACTTGGAGATCGAGCCCAGCAACTCCGCCAGCTTGTCGAGGGCCCGCTTGATGAGCATGTGGACGGCGCCTTCAGACTTGCCCAACTCGGCGGCAATCTCGGCAACCGACCGGTTCTCCAGGAAGCGCATCTGCACGACCTCTCGCTGGTCGTCGGTGAGCCGGGCCAAGGAGGAGATGGCCGCGGCGGACGCCTCTCGCCGGGCCAGATGCCGGCTCGGTGTGGAAAGCGGCGAAGGAAGCCGCTTGACCAAATCGGAAGCCGGTGTCCTCCCGCCGGGTGAGCGCGACAAGTTCCGGCGGATGTCACGCCTGCCTCGCATCAGGTCGCGACCCGTGTTATACAATTGGTCCAGCGCGATCTTCTCCAGCCACTTGTAGAAGGCACCGGGGCTCTCAAAGGAGCAGCGCCGAACCGACTTGAAGGCGGCCGCATATGCTTGTTGCAGGATGTCATTCGGGCTGACGTGTCGGCGCAGGGCCGCATCCATCCGGCCTGCGATGGTGCCGCGCAGCGAACCGTGGTACTCGACGATCAAACGCTGCAAGGCATCGCCGTCGCCTTCAACCGCCCGTCGCACGTGCTCGGTTCGCTCCTTCTCGTCCATCTCGTGGTCCTGTCTGCTGACTCACTCAGGGGCGCTGCGTCAGACCCAAGATACCGCACCGATGTGTGTCGTGGATACCAGTGGGCGTCAATCGCAGCCTGTTCCCACGGTTGATGAACCTCCTGCCCCCACGGGCCGTGAACGGCCCGCCCCTGTGGGGCGTGTCGTCCATGACACGTGCCACACCGTCGGACACGTCCGGAAGCTTGCTCGGTCGTTGCTGCGCGGTCTACACCGCCACCTTGAACTTGATCGGCTCGTGAAAACTGTAGCCGACCAGTTCGCAATCATCGAACGTCAGTTCGTCGAACGGCTTGCGAGCGATGACCAGCCTGGGCAGCGGCATGGGCCTGCGTTCGAGTTGCTCCTTGAGGCCGGCAACGTGATCGTAGTCGGCCATGGCGCTGCCGGGTCGGGCGGCGTAGATATGGGCATCCACGATGGTATGGGCGAACCGGCCGAGTCCGAGGCCACATTCCTGGGCGATCATCTGGGTCAGCGCCGCGTATGCCGCGAGGTTGAACGGAATGCCGAGGGCGATGTCGCCGGACCGTTGCGTCAGGTGGCAGTTCAGCCTGCCATCGCCGACGTAAAACGCGTACGTGTAATGACAAGGCGGCAACCTGCTGGCGATGGCGTTGCCGGGCTCCCACGCGGTGACGACCAAACGGCGGTTGGCGGGGTCCTTCTTCAACGTGTCGATGATGTACCGGATCTGGTCTATCTCCTGGACCCGCCATCGCCCCTGCTCGTCCCGCGCGGCGCTCGGGAAATGCCGCCAGTAGTAGCCGTATGCCGTGTCGAGGTTGCCGTTCGCGTCGGCCCAGTCGTCCCAAATCCTGGTGTGCTCTCGCAGGTTTCGGATATGGTCCTCGCCGGATAGATACCACAGCAGTTCGTGCAGGATCGCCGGCCAGTTCATCTTCTTGGTTGTCAATAGAGGGAAGCCCTCGGCCAGGTCCACCTGGTAATGGGCCGAGAACAGGCTGATCGTGTCAACACCCGTTCTGGAAGGCTTGCTGATGCCTTCGTCCAGGACCTTCCGAACGAGATCAAGATAGACCTGCACGGGGCTCCTCCGTGAAGATGGGCCAGGCCGCTGATGGCGGAATTCGCCGGCATGTTCCCGGACGACGCCGACAGCAGGCGTCATGCCACGACTGAGGCGGAACGCTTCGACCAGCGTATCTCCGAGACGTGGCACCGACAAGGACTTCGCCTGCGCGGCGACTTGATTCCTACTCGATCTGGTCCCGGCGGTTGGCGCCATGGCATCCTTGTCCAGGTACCGATCACAGGCAGGCCGCTGTGAACACGGGGATGTCATATGGCACGTCGCTCGAATGGGACTGGGCGGCGGGCCGGAGCCGACGCCGTCGGCGGCCTTGGGATAGGCTTCTGGGGCTTCCCGGAGATCGCTCGGTGGGGGCAACGTCACGTGTGGGCGCGGGTCGGTGTGGCCGTTCTATCGGCCCCTGGGACGCTCATGCGGGTGTACGTCATTTGAGTAGGTATGGCGAGGAACTTGAGATCGCCCATAACGAATCAGCTTGCAGCGACGTTCAAGAGCCCCCGGCCTTGGCCGGGGGGCAGCCGGATATCCGTGAGAACGTGCCCCCCGACCAAGGTCGAGGGCTCTTACCCCGGTGCCGAAATCCCACCTACAATCGTGACGCAGACCCCGCTCATGGGACGTTTGCCCGAGGGTTTGACAGGCATCTGGCAGGACACGTAGAATCTGTGGCTCGATTAAGGCAATCCCTGGGTGTAGGCAGGACAAAGCGCCCCCATAATCCAACGTCACGGCTCGCACCAGATGGGCGCCTCACCACCACGAGTGGCATAATGAGCGAGACGACAACCTGGCATTACCTGCTGGCTATTCTGCACTTTTCCGTGTGTTTCGCATTGGCCGTCTACGGTGTGCACCGCTACTCGTTGGTGTACCTCTACTACAAGTACCGCCGCAATGCCCCGAGGATAAGGGCCTGCTTCCTCCACAAGCCCCGGGTCACCATCCAATTGCCCATGTTCAACGAGCAGTACGTGGCCCGCCGGATCATCGAGGCCGCCTGCCGGATCGACTATCCGCGCGATCGTCTGGAGATCCAGGTCCTCGACGACTCCACGGACGAGACGGTCGAGATAGCCCGCGAGACCGCCGCGCGCATGCGGGCCGAGGGGCACCCGGTCGTCTTTCTCCATCGGGACAACCGCGAAGGCTACAAGGCCGGCGCCCTGGAGGCCGGTTTGAAGGTGGCGACGGGCGAATTCGTCGTCATCTTCGATGCTGATTTCATCCCCCCGGAGGACATCATCCATGAGTTGGTCGATTACTTCGCTGATCCCAAGGTGGGCATGGTCCAGGCTCGCTGGGAGCACATCAACAGAGAGCAATCGCTGTTGACCAAGACGCAGGCCGTTCTGTTGGACGGCCACTTCGTGATCGAACACGCCGCGCGGAACCGCTCCGGCCGCTTCATGAGCTTCAACGGCACGGCGGGCGCCTGGCGTCGGACCTGCATCGAGGATGCCGGCGGTTGGCAGCACGACACGCTGACAGAGGATCTGGACCTCTCCTATCGGGCACAGATGAAGGGCTGGAAATTCCTGTATCTGCCGAACGTGACCAGCCCCGCCGAGTTGCCGCCCGAGATGAACGGCTTCAAGAGCCAGCAGCATCGTTGGGCCAAGGGTGGGGCCCAAACCTGCCGGAAGCTCCTGCCCCGCATCGTGCGGTCCCGGTTGCCGTGGCGGATCAAGGTGGAGGCGTTCTTCCATCTAACGAGCTGGGTCAGCTACTTCCTGATCCTGACGCTGACGCTGCTGTTGTTCCCCGTGCTGTACATGAAGACGCACATCTTCGCGAACAACGTCGTTCTTCGAGTCGTGTTCGATGGATCGCTGGTCATCCTGGCGACCTGTTCGGCGAGCACCTTCTATGTGGCCTGCCAGAGAGAGTTGTTCAAGACCTGGGGGGAGAGTCTGAAATACCTGCCGTTCTTGATGAGCCTCGGCGTGGGGATCTCGATGAACAACGCCCGGGCCGCACTTGAGGGTTTGTTGGGACAGGCCTCGGAGTTCGTTCGGACGCCCAAGTTCGGCGTTGCGGACCGGCGTGACGCCCGATGGAAGAAGAAGACAGGCAAGCAGCGGCTGGACCCCAAGCGTGTCCAAGCCTGGTGCGAGTCGTTCATGGCCCTCTACTTGTTGGTGTGCGTCGCCTACACGATCCTGATGAAGATGTGGATCGGGCTTTTCTTCATGTGCCTGTTTCTGGTGGGTTTCACCTACGTGGCCATGCTGACCTTCTACGGACAGTATCAGGCATCACGCCTGCCCGCGCCGGCCCGCCTGCCCGCCGAGAAGGGGGACGCCGGCCTCCTCGAGACGTAGGCCGGCGAACACCCCATGGTCTGGCAAGCTCCTTGACTCCCACAATACCTGCGTCTAGGGTTGCGCTTCGTCGAGCCCTGTGGGCAAGCTCGGTGGTGCGGCATCATGCCGACGAGCGAAAAGGAGTTCCCCTATGCACGTCACGCGAGAAAAATCAGCTTGGGTATCACGGGCGGTGTTGGCGATCCTCGCTTGGGTCGGCTGTTGGGGGTGCAGTCCGACGCAACAGGTTAAGGAGACGGCCGCCGAGCCGACTTACACGATCGTGCTGGACCGGACCGACAACGGTTGCGCGGTCACGTCTGATCAGACCGACGGCGACCAGATCGCAGTCATCCCTCGGGCATTGTCGTTCGAGATGGCCGGCTTCTCGTGCCCACAGGTTGCCGGTGACGCGCAGGAGGAGCGCGGCGCCGCCATGCAGGCGGCGATGATCGATGCCTTCTGTCAGGCCCTTATCGAGGCCAGGAGGGCCCGTGGCCGGTCGGACTCGGATTTCACCGCGCAGCTCGGCCCGCGCCTGACCGTCACGCACCGCACGGTAGATGACGGTTATCAGGTCGAAGTGGGCCTGGTTTCCCGCGGCGTGCAAACGTCCTTCGTCGTTCGCAACGGCGTCCTGCAACATCCGCCGCGCGACTTGCGGTTGATCCATCAGGTATTCGAAGAGACGAACGGTGAATTCTCCCTGCTTGGAACCGAGTGGATGCCGGCGACCAACACCTGCGTCGCGAAGGTCGGCTGTTACCTGCCGGCCGGACTAGCGGAGGCCCTCGCGGGGGACGTGGATGCCACGATGTCCGGCGCCGCTGAGGCTCCGTAGGAGAGTCCGCAAGGAGCCGCGCAGCGCGGCTCTTCAAGGTGGTCCGTGGTTCTTCGCGGAAGCATCGCTCAGCAAAGAGGGCGCGTGCCCCGCGGCGCGTGCGAGTTGAAGGTCGCAGCATCGCAGGAACAACTCCTGCCGCGGCCGCGTCGTGTGCGGCATCTGCCGGGCGTCTATCGCCTGCGCAGCGGGGTGCCCATCTTCCATACGGGCGGACATGACGGAGCGGCGGCGGCAGCCGCGCGGCGGCTGCGCGATTTGGCCGCGAGCGACGGTGGTTTCGTTTGGACCGTTGGTCTCGGTTCGCCTGAACCGGGTGCGTTGACGATCGAGCAGATGGAGGCGGCCCACCAGCCCGGCGGCGATCAATGGTATTCACTGCGGATTCGCCCCGATGGGATTCGGCTCCGCGCCGTCGGCGCCGCCGGCCTGCGTTACGGCGTGCTGACGCTTGGGCAATTGACCGCCTCGGGCTGCGGATTGATCCGCGCAATGGATATCGAGGATTGGCCGGACTTCGCCGTCCGGGGCGCGATGTTGGACATCAGTCGCGACAAGGTCCCGACGTTGTCGACGCTCAAGAGCCTGATCGACCTGCTGGCCGCGTGGAAAATCAACCAGTTGCAGTTGTACACCGAGCACACGTTTGCCTACGCCGGTCATGAGCGCGTGTGGCGTGGCGCCTCGCCGCTGACGGGCGGGCACATCGAACAACTCGACCGGTACTGCCGCGATCGCTGCATCGAGCTGGTGCCGAATCAAAACTCGTTTGGCCACATGGAGCGGTGGCTGCGGCACGCGCCGTACGCGGATCTGGCGGAGACGGACGGCCAATGGCAAACGCCGTGGGGCGAGGTTCGCAACACGCCGTCCACGCTGAACCCGTTGGACCCGGGCTCGATCCGTCTGGTTTCGTCGCTGTACGACCAGTTGCTGCCGCATTTCTCCAGCCGTCTATTTAACGTCGGATGCGACGAGACATGGGAATTGGGCCAGGGCCGCAGCAAGCGGGCGTGCCGACGAAGGGGTGTCGGCCGGGTCTATCTCGATTTCCTGTTGAAGATCCGCCAGGCCGTGCGTCGTCGCGGCCGGCGGATGATGTTCTGGGCCGACATCGCCCAGCAACATCCGGAACTGATCGACGAGTTGCCGCGGGACTCGATCCCGCTGGTCTGGGGCTACGAGGCGGACCATCCGTTCGATGTGCAGTGCGGCCGGCTCGCCGGGAGGGGCCTGGATTTCTATGTCTGTCCGGGCACGTCCAGTTGGTGCAGCTTTGGTGGGCGAACGCGGAACTGCCTGGCAAACCTCCGGAACGCGGCGGCAAGCGGCCGGCGGCACGGCGCGGCGGGCTATTTGATCACCGACTGGGGCGACTTCGGCCATCGCCAGTATCTGCCGGCAAGTTACTGCGGCTTCCTGTATGGTGCTGCGGTCAGTTGGTGCGGCCGGACCAATATGCCGCTCGACGCGGCGCGTGAACTCGCCAGGCACGCGTTTCATGATCCGTCCGGCGTCGCCGGGCAGTTATGGTGCGAGGCGGGCGCTGTTCATGACGCATATTCCCCCCAGCCGGGGCCGGGCGATCTCGAACGAGGGCACGCCGACGTCTCGTTGAGGAACCGCACGATCCTGTTCGAGTGTATGCGGGCGCCGTTGGATATTCCGCCCGCCGCCATCGAAGGCCTGTCCGCCGAAGCGGTCGAGCGAATGGAGCGCCGCGCCGCGGCGCTCCTGGAACGTGCCGCCGGCGCGGGATTCGGCGGATCAGACGGCGAGTTGATCCGCGAGGAACTCCTTGCGACGCTGTCGGTCTTGCGGCACGCCTGCCGGCGGGCGGGCGTCATGCTGATGCGCCGAAGCGGCCGAAGCACTCGGCGGCAGTGCCGTGCTTTGGCGAACGATATGGCCCGCATCATGGATCGGCACCGCTGGCTGTGGTTAGCGCGAAACCGCCGAGGTGGTTTGGCGTCCAGCGTGGGTCACTACCGCCGGAATCTTCGCGAGTACGAGCGGGGATGCAAGGAGCAATCACAACAGGCGCCACGGGTGTCATAGCCGCCCGTGGCAAGATTGTGGCACCGGCGCCAAAGCCGGTGGTTTTCACGGTCAGGAACGGCGCTTCCGATCCGCTGTTTTCCCTTTTACCACGAGGGGCAACCCTACATTTGAGTTCGAAACACTTTGGAGGGGCGACTCGATGGTGTAGGATCTGAAGGATCGAAATGAGGGGGCTGGACTTCACCATGCGCGCGCCGGCCCCACGGCGGGTTGACGGCGGGCCGAGCGGGGAACCTTCCGCTCAAGTTGTCCTGCCACGCAGCAGGCTTCCAATCACAAGTGCGGGGTCTCGGGGTGGAGTGAGAACACAATGTCCATACCTCCGCCGGTCACCAGTTCGCCTTCATCATTCCTGATTTTGACCAAGAGCTTCAACCTGCTGTTCACCGCGTCGATATGGTTCGTAATCGGGGTCGCGAGACTTATCGTGCCGTCGGGCTCCGCCGGCCATATCTGCGGCACGCCGTCGAGCCCGATCACCTCGGCATGGTCCAGAACGGTGATGATCCCTGGGTCGTACTGGGAGTCCTCTTCGGTCATGGGCCGCACGCGGATGGTCAGTCGCCCGTTGTGTATCTCCCACTCCTCGGAGGTCTGCCCGCAGGGGCTGCTCGTCCAGCTCCGCACCGGCTCGATGTCTCCGATTGCTGATATGAGCTCTGCTTGCGTCATGTGCGTGGCCACAGCAGCCAGATTGTCCAGCCCGCCCGCGATCGCCGTGACGGCAACGGCGCTCCCAAAAACAACAAAACACATAACGACGATGGCCCAAATGATTCTCTTCCGCAACATCTTCGTCCCTTTCAGCTTATGATTCCTCCAACGACGCTTTTCTGCACATTGGAAACAGCGTGAGGCAGAAAACCGTCGGTCTCTAACGAGGCCTCTTTCTCAGTCCGGCAATCTGTCTATTCCCCTGATCGTCTCGAGCAAGCAGGCCGTGCTGGGATTCTCCTGGGCACACCACTCTTCATTGCAGCATATTTTGACCACGTACTCGATCCGCGGTTGTGGCTCATGCTTGCCCCACGAGATGCTGGCGCTTGCTATCGTCACACTCCCATCGCCCTCATGATCGAGGTTATCAAAGCACCAGGACCAGGCAAGGCGCTCACCCTCGTCGATCTCGCCATCGCAGTCCTGATCCACAAAGGCCTTGAGGCATACGTCGGTGAGACAGCACCCCTCCTTCGGCACGATGCGGACCCCACTGAGAGTGGCCGTGACGCCAGCCGGGCTGTATGTCATCTTCATGCTGCCGGCTACGATCTCCACGCCGCCGGTCTGAACGATAGAGACTTGACCTTCTCCCTCCCCAGGCGGGTTGCATCCACGGGTCGCTATTGCTATCGCGGACAGACACAGGACGCCGACGGTCAGAGGCTTGCTTCTTCTCACACCATTGCCTTTCAGATTCCGTGTGGTGGAAAACCGTAGACACGCGGCTCCGCACGCTGGTTGGTGCCATCTTTCACGTCCTTCGAGTTCAGCCCGTGCCCTACCTGATTGGCAAGCTGCGCTTAGGCTTCACAGCCGGGGCAACCCCATTAAGCGATTGTCAACAAATAACCTAAAGCGAAAGGGGCTGCTGCGACGATACGGCTATTATGCCCGACGTCGCAGTGATCCGCGAGA
>JAFGQA010000104.1 GCA_016935885.1 Phycisphaerae bacterium
ATCACAGTTCATATCGACACTACAGGCCCTCCCGGATGAGGGCCGATAGGACACATCAGAAAGGAAAACCACGCTAATCAATTACTCCCGCTGCTGAAGCTTCATTTTGCGAACCGCAGCGATCGAGAGACGCTGAATCTTCTGAACGTCGCACCGGATGAGCTTACGCTGGAGCAGGTTAGTAGGATCAGGCGCCACCACGATTACGCCGAACGCTTGTACGTGATAACCGGCCTGTACAATCAGTCGAGCTTGCGGTGCCCGCACGTTCGGGATCGCATGCCGGAACTTTGTGAGTCATGTAAAGTATGCTCAGGGTACTTGCCAGATGAGAGGATCGGCGACGATTGCCCCGTGATGCAGAGACATGGTGACCTAATTCGGATTGCAGGCCGAGGAATCTCGGCAGGAGTGTCGGAATGCCAGAGCAGATCACAGTGATTGTAGGTATGTCAGAGTCTGAAGGACGAGCGAGTTCCACAGGTACTCTCCATGCCAAAGGCGGTAGACTAACGGAAATCGAGCTAGATACACAGAGAATCGCGGACGAAATGTCAAAGCTCTTGCGATGTGTTGAGGGCGTCGAGACTCCACAGGAATCACGGTTCGACATATCCGAGATTCAGTTCAATCTCGGGATAAGCGCGAAGGGGAAACTGGCAATCTTCTCCTGCGGTGCAGAGGCGGGGCTCGAAGCGGCAATCAAAGTCACTATCAAACGGAGGGTGGCAGACGGCGATTGACCGACGGGGACGCCCATCCCACCCTTGTAGTACGCGGCGTCGGGGCCGCGTTGGGGGAGCGAAATAGCCGCCCCGCGCGGGGTCGGTTACGATCGGCGGGATGTCCTCCGATCTCGCACAGCCCGGTCCGCGGCCGACGCCCGGCGATGAGCCGTTGATGCCGGGCGTGCGCGCCGGTGACCCTTCGCAGGCGAGACGCCCACGCTACCCTGAACGCCGAGCTTCCCATTGCCCTTGATGGATGGGGACGAATGGAAGTCGATTTGCTCTGCGCGGAGTTGCGTATCGCGATCGAGCTTGACGGCGGCCAACATCTGGATGACATTGAGGCCTGGCGCCGAGATCGGCGAAAGGACCTTCTCGTGCAGGAGAACGGCTGCCTCGTGCTCCGGTTCCTGGCCGGGGATGTGGGCAAACAGCTTGACGCGGTTCTGGACGCGATTCTGCGGGCGCTGGCGCACCGGCGGCGAGGTTGACGACCAGAGGGCGCTGCTCCGCGAACCGTCGGGCAGAGCAGGGTGAGGAGGAAGCGGATGCCTGGAAAACGCAAGGCAACAAGCCGGCCGTCGATGAGCAAGGGACGGCTTGCCGCGCTCGTCGAGGAAGCGACCGTGGACTGCTACAACGAATCGGAAGCGGTTTGCGGCTTCTATACGATGATCGAGGATCATCTGGAAGTCCCCTTTGCCACGGTTGTCCTGGGCGTTGATGTCGAAGTGACGCGTGTCGAGTTGACGCGGCAGGAGGAGATCGTCGCCGTTTGTGTGCGCGGCAAGCAGCGCCAGCTGATCCCGGTTTGCGATCTGCCCCTGCCGTCGCCACCGCCGGCGGGTGCGGAGTGGATCGAAGCCTACCGTTATTGGGCTGCTGGCGAGTGAAAGAGGAGAACCGTGAGCGAGTATCAGTATTACGAGTTCCAGGCGATTGACCGGCCACTGTCAGGGGATGACCAGCGATGGCTCCGCGGACTTTCCACACGCGCCCAGATTACCACGACCAGCTTCATCAATGTCTACCATTGGGGCAACTTCCGTGGAAACCCAATCGAGATGATGGCGCGGTGTTTCGATGCATTTGTCTACGTCACGAACTGGGGCTATCGCCGGTTCATGGTCCGCCTGCCGCGTGGGTCATTCGACACAACGCACGCCAAGCAATACTGCCATCGATACGGCGTCTCGTTGCTGAAGAAGAAGGGCTGCATCCTGCTCGACTTCGACTGCGACGAGGAGCCCGGAGAATGGGAGGATTGGGACGACGGATCGGGGTGGATGGCGTCGTTGACGCCGCTGCGCGCCGATCTTCTCGACGGCGACTGGCGGTGCCTATATCTCGCGTGGCTCGCCGGAATCGAGACTGACAGTCTGGCCGACAGCGCCAAGGAGCCCTCAGTGCCGTCGGGTTTGAAGGATCTGACGGCGCCGCTCCGGGCGCTCGTGGATTTCCTCAACATTGACACTGAACTCATCGAGGTCGCGGCCGAACGGAGCGATCCGCGCGCCGCCAATATGCCGTCCGCCAGTGCTTTGAAAAGCTGGATTCGCTCGCTCGCTACCACGGAGAAGGATGAATGGCTGTTGAGAATCGCTCAGGGAGCCGAACCGAATCCACATCGGAGCTTGATGCGACGATTCAGAGAGGCGGCGCCAGATCGTAACGCGCTGCCAGATGACGACGGCCACACACCGGGCAGAACAGTCGCCGAGTTCTCGGCAGCCTGGCAGCAGCGGCTCGAAGCCAAGCGCCGCCGCCTCGCAGAAGAGGTTGCGAAAGAACGCAAGCGCCGGGCACAGGCGGAAGCCCAGGCCCGGAAGGAACGCCTGGAAGAC
Organism: Phycisphaerae bacterium; assembly: GCA_016935885.1. The sequence goes on from JAFGQA010000104.1 coordinate 2,573, forward strand.
ATCGTGGCGCGCGCCCCGGCGGCCTGGAAAGAGGTCTCTGCGTGGATCGCCAAGCGAACGCCGAAGGGATACGACCGCGCCGCTGGGTTGCTGGTAGACCTGAAGGACGCCGCTGCGCTCGCGAATTGCAGCGAGGAGTTCAACCAGCGACTCGGCGAGCTCAGCAGTCGCCACGCGGGCAAACCCAGCTTCATGCGCCGGCTTCGCGACGCCGGGCTTGTTGGGTAATCGCTCAATCTTCCAGGACGTAGTGTTCCCGAGACCCCGGTGGCCGCGAGGACTCGGCGTTTGGCTGGAGAATCGGCGACCGGTCGGGGATACTCCGCCGCCTCTGCCCGAACCCAGTTCCGCAGGGGCTTGACGAGTGATCGTGATTCTCGATAATCGTGTTGCATGGGCACGTTGCTCTGCCGCGGGCGTGATGCAGTGGTAGCATGCCAGCTTCCCAAGCTGGACGTCGAGGGTTCGAATCCCTTCGCCCGCTTTTCGGCAGGCGGTGTCAATCGATGCCGCCTGCTGTCGTAAGTGCCTTTCTTGCAGTGGTTTCCGGTCGACCCATCCGGCTTCCGACGGCCGTTCTTGCGGCCATTCGATGACTTCCGATGTCGATCGGTGGACCCCGTTCCACCAAGAAAAACACCAAGCTGAGCACCAAGCTTTTCGCCCTCGGCCGAAGCCGTCTTGGCAGGCTTCGGACCGTCCATTTTGGGAAGGGCATGCAGGGCTGCCGCGGTATCCAACAGCTGTGGATCGCTGTACGTCCCGAGGGTGAGACGGATGTCGCTATGTCGCATCAAGGCCTGGGCGGTTCGCGGCGCGACGCCCGCCGACGCGAGATATGACGCCGTCGTGTGGCGGAGCGCGTGGACGTCGACAACCCGACCGTCGGCATCCTTGGCCGGGATGTTGGCCGCAACCAGATCCCGCTTGAAGATCCGATCGATGCCCGACGCCACGGTGAACACTCGGCCTTCACCGCCGACCGTCGCCTTCCAAGCTTTCAGATCGTCGACCAGGTCAGCCCGGATGGGCAGCGCGGCCGAACGGGCGTTCTTGGCGATCTCCGCACGAACCTGGAGCAAAGGATTGGGGCCGTCCAGGTGCAGGTCCGACCATCGCAGGCTCGTCAACTCGCCCTTCCGCAGTCCGGTCAGAATCAGCGTCTTGTAAATCAGCGCCCGCTCGCGTCCCAGGAGAATCAGTTGATCGCAGACCTCGTCGCGGATCTTGGCGTTGAGCTGCCCCTTTCGTGGCCCGTGTCGAACCGTCATTGCTTCCTGTAGCGGCCGCTCAGCCGCAGCCGCAAGCAATCGACGAATCTCATCCTCGGTCAGCGCTCGCCGAACGCGGCGGGTGTCGCGCTTCTCATCGGTCTTGGTGAGCATGCCCAGCGGATCCACGGGCATCCGGCGATCACGTACGCACCAGCGAACGAAAGTTCTCAAACTGCCCATGTACGTGTTCACGGTCCGCGGTGACGTATTTTCCTGCAGCCGTTGAGCACACCAATCGCGTACGGGCTCCGCCTGGACATCCGCGAGGCGCTTGAACGAGCACTCGTCGACGACTCGTCGGAGTCGCCGCTTCGTTTCATACAGGTGCTTCGACGAGGCGCCGGCAACAATCAGGTGGCGTTCGTAGGCGTCGATGTGCGTATCGATGGGTAGGCGGAGCTTTTCGGTGAAGTCGAGGGACTCGGCGTCGATCACACCGGCGGCTTGGCGTTCCGCACTCCTCTCGAGCTCGGCGGCGCGTTGCAGGGTCGCTTTCTTGTCGCGGAATCCTGGCACCCGCTTCAGGTCGCCGTTCGCATCGCGGTATTCGATGTACCACTTCTTGGTGTGATGTCGGACCTGCCGACCCTTCTCATCTCGCTTCGTGTACGTATGTCGAAACACCCGAGCCATCGTGGACTGCCTTTCAAGTTGCACCACTGCTTCGCGTTTCCCCGGCCAGCATAGCGCCCGCTGCCTGAGCGCGCAAGCCTCTTCTCAGTTGGCTCCCCTCCGTCTTTTCCGAAGCGTCTCCCATCGCTCGCGATCCGGACAGTCGGCTGCCAACCAAGCGGCGATCTCCTCAACACGCCAACGAACAGCGCCGCCGATCTTCACGGGTCGTGGGAGCTTTCCGGAACAGTCGAGCCGCCGGACAGTACGGAGCGAGAGCCCCAGGCGCTTAGCGAGCTCGAGGGCGCCGATGAGTAAGGGCTCTCCGTTGTCCCAGCTGCGCTCGTCATCCTCCTGAATCATCTTTCGCCCTCTGCCGGGGGCTGCGGGGATCGCCCCCGCATCGCTGCAAAGCTCATCTCTGCACCTCCTCCGTCTGAGGGGTTCGGAGCGATCAGGCCTCTCGTGCATGACAATATCTCTCACGGTGCTACCGCCCGTCCCAATCAACGGCGCTGTTCTCCCGCCTCCCAGTCGTCAGCCAATGATTGGCGTACGTCATTCGGCAGGCGGGCGGCCGGCGCGCAGCATTCTGCCTCCTGCGAGGAAGTCTGCTGGCGGGCCAACGAGTTCACATGCGACGACCCGCGGGCGCTTCTCTCGGACACTATGCTCTCACGCACGTCTCGCCAGCGCGACTGGTAACCCTCGAGTTGCTCGCGGCGGCGGATGACCTGCTCGAGCATCGTCGTCAGCGCGTCCGCGAATGCGCCGCTTCCCTCACCGCCGAACAGGCTGCTGTGCTCGTGCAGGAACGTGGCCAGAGACGTGCCAAGATCCTGGGCGAATACGCCGGCGGTCAGCTCGATCCTGACCTCCCGGCGGCGGCGACCGCGGCTGAAACACCCACCAAGGACACGCGTTTCGATTACGCGGTACGAGTACCGATAGCGACCAAAGAAGATGCGCATCTCCGGCATCAGCTCCGACGTGATGCGCTCCAACAGACGGACCGCTTGTGCTTCGCGGTTGGTCAGACGACGCCGTTTCCCTTGCTGGGCCTCCCGGTCCGCGATGGAGCTGAGTTCGTCGTGGCGCCGCTTGGCGTCGATCACGCCGAACACGGTGAAGTAGTCCGGCAGCCGAATCCGCCCCTCCGCGTCCCATTGACTTTCGATGCTGGCGTAGGCAAGTCGTAGCGCGTCGCTCCAGGTAATGGAGTGCGCGTAGTAGCCCTCACCGAATACTTGTTTGGTAAGCGTTTTGTCCCACAGCGGCTCGCGTATGCACAGTCCCAGCCGTGCTACTTCCAGGAAAAGAGCGTGCCCCGCCGGCCAACAATGCCTGCCGGACTCGAGGATCGCGCGCTGGCCTTCACAATCATCTCGGATTCCGCGCCCCACGAAAACCCGGTAGAAGGCGGGCAGGATTTGGTCCTCCAGCGTGCCCGATGCTCCGCATCGCGCCAGCCTGCACTCGAGCACAGCGTATTTCCTGTTGATGGTCAGCGCCACCGGGATGCCGGCGATGCGCCCGCATTTGCGGCCTTGGTAGACAGCGGTACCGTCAGTTCTCCTCACGCCGTGAATCGCAAACGCGTCGTCAGGTGAGGCCCACAGTCGGGTGCCGACAACAGCATCCCTCCGTCGGAGTCGGGGGCCGCCGGCACTTCCGCTTTTGCCAGCACCACCTGTTGATGTTGCCTTCATCGCATCTCCTCACAAATCCGCGTCGGCTATCGTTCCGTCTGCGCATCCACGCCGGCGCCCTTGCCGTAGATCTCAGCGGTTCACGCGTTCTCGAAGATCCACGTGTGGGCCATATCAAGCACCTTCGCGACGACGGGGAGATCATCGCGGCCGAAGCTGTCAGATTCTTTCCACTCCTCGCCATCCTTATAGAGCCGGCGGACCTGCACGCTGTGGCGGACGCCGTGTTCGGCGTTGTTGGACCAGAAGATAGCCTTGATTCTCCCGAGTCGGATTTCGTGAACGGGTTGCGGTTTTGACATGACAAGCACCTCCACAGTTTGGGCCTCGTGTTTTGTGTCCTTATAGGTCACACACAACTATCCATACCAGCAGATACCGAACGGCGACGGCGCCACCGATGACGCATAGCCATGGCGCCCACGAAGGCACGGCCCGATCTCGCCGAGAAGCGAGATAACGAGCCAATGCCTGCGGGATGGGATCGGTAATGGGTCGAAGACCGGCAGCGACGCGACTGGGCCATTCACCTGTCATGCGTCCCAAAGCGAGACGCATACAGGCGAGAAATACGAACACGTCAAGCAGCCACACGGCCAGCACCAATGGGGCGGCGATGATGTTGGAGGTGTGGATGATCATCGAAAGCTCCTACACGCCCACCTTGGTCTTGCCAGCCAGACGCGTGTAGTGGTCAACAAGCGTCCTCTGGTCCTTGATGAAGCGATAATGCAGTTCGCCATCGATGAAAGATGCTACCTTGCGAAGGAGCTTCTCGTTCACGTGGTTCGGTGTTGGGCCGATACCGATCACGTCGATGACGACACCGCGCCCTTTGAGATCCTCGGCCGTGGCGAGGGGTTCGCCGCCGTGGCCGTCGGTTAACAAAATGACCCGGCGGACGACGTCCTGCCGGCCCCAGTCGAACAGATCACGGGCGGCCTTCAAGCCTGCGTTTATGTCAGTGCCGCCGCCCGCGGTGAGCGTCTGCAGCACCTCGAGCATCTGACGCTTGTGCGTTGACAGCGGTGAAATCGGTAGCAGCACTTGGGCGGCGTGATTAAACGCGACCAGGCCGATCTCGTCGGCGGGGTCGATTCGTTCCTTGGATATGATCATGTTGGAGCACGCACGCTGCGTGGCGACGAGCTTCGTCATCAGGTCTCTGAACTTCTCCCCCATGCTGCCAGAGTGATCCACGACGTGAGTAGAGTGTTCGCGCTGGCCGCCCATGACCGGCTGCACCGCGGAGCGGCTGAACACGGAATCATCTGGTTCGACGCGGATGCCAGGTGTGAACATCGATGGCGACCAGGGCGGATCCTGTGTCGCGGGAAGCGCTGTGACCGCAACGGGAGCGACGACGGTGTGCCCTTGATCAAAACCGGGGCCTGCCGCTGCGCCGCAGGAGTGACAAAAGCGCGCGCCGCTCGGCAGGATATCCTTGCATCTTTTGCATTGGTTCATTGGTAGCTCCTTTAGTTCGAATAGAACCTCGCTTTGTAGTTTCCGATACGCAGTTCATCGTTAGGCCTGAGGAGTATTGGCAGATCAGCGCGCTGGCCGTGGACGTACGTGCCGTTTGCAGAGTTGGCATCCTGCAGGATCACGGAGCCATTCAGGCAGGTCATACTGAAATGGTGGCGCGAAAGGCAGTGGTCCTGGGGGAGCAGCTGGTACCGCCCGACAGAGTAGGTTCCCTCCGGGATGCGATACTCTGCCCCGAAGAGCGGTCCGACGAAGAAGCACAGGCGATGATTGGCGGCGCTAAAGCGCCGCTGGCATCCGGGACACCAATCCTGGTTTGCGACGTTATGGCCACATGCAATACAGCGCGGCCGGAGGTGGGATTGAATCTCCTGCGGTAATCCGCAGCACGTACAGAATCGGCTGTTTGCAGCAAGTGGTGTCCGGCAGGACATGCAGCGGCCGGCCGTGGGTTCTGGCCGCGGGCCGCCTTCCAGCGCGTGCTTGAGGGCCTTGGCCGACGAGCAGCGCGCGGCGGGGTCCTTTGCCAGCAGATTCAGGCATATTGCGCTCAGCTGTTCAGGGACGTCGGGATTGCGATGATGTGGCGGAATCGGCATCGCCGTGCGCACGCGCGCCGCGCCAGCAGCCGTATCTTGAGATTGAAAGGGCGGTTGACCAGTCAGAAGGTAGTAAAGCACTGCTCCCGCGCCGTAGAGGTCCGCCGCAATACCGGCGTTCCATGGCGTTTCCTGTTGCTCCGGGGCCAGCCACCAAGGGGTCCCGAGCATCCCCGGTTGCTGCGAGATCGTCGGCTGGCCGATGATGCGGCACACGCCGAAGTCGATGAGCCGAATCGTGCCATCGCGCACAAGTATGAGGTTCGCGGGCTTGATGTCACGGTGCACGACGCCCTCATCGTGGACCGCGGAAAGCACGTCCCGTAGCTGAACCACAATGGAGACGGCGACATTGAGCGGGGCCGGGCCCCGCTGCTTCATCATGAACGTCTCGAGATCCAGACCATCGACAAAGGGGAACACGACGTAGTACGCGTCGCCTTCTTGGCCGTACAGAAGCGGATTAACGACACATGGATGGTTGATGCGCAGTGTGGCAGCGCGCTTGAAGCGAGCCAGCTCGACTGCAAACTGGCTCGCCGAAGGACTCGCCAACAGCTTCTTGACGACCACAGGCTGTCCGGTACGGAGATCGACGGCCTTGGCCAGATCCGCCTGCCCACCACTGGGCAGTAGATCGACGATCTGGAAATAGCGGAGGACGACCTGGCCGATTGTCATCATCGCCGACACCGGATGCTCCCTCTCGACAGGCTCAGACGGCCGGGTCCACGCGAAACGCAGTCGTCCCAATCACGATCACGTCGCCGGCCTCGAGAACACAGGGACGACGCAGGCGTACGTAAGTGCCGTTGGAACTGCCCAGATCCTCCACCACCAGCTGCTCACCGGCCCGTTTGATGACGGCATGCAGGCGGGATACGTAGTCGTCGTTGTGAAGCCGAATCTGGCACTGTTCGCCTTTGCCGATTTGCAGCGCACCGTCATCGAGCGGAGCCACTTGCTTGGGGCCCTCTTCGCTGAGGCGCACGAGCACAAGACGCTCCTGGTCCGTTACAACGCTGGCTCCACAAGAGAGGCAGTAGCGGGCTGATTGGGGCAGATGTTGTTCGCACATGCGGCACGTTCGAGTGGCCCCGTCAGATTCCCTTCGCGCGCATGCACTGCCTCCGCTCGTCACGTCCTGACTGGATGGATCAGGGCGCGGCTCGGTCGTAGCCGAAGACACACGCCCCAAGCCCTCTGCTGTGCTCAGCGAGCCGCTACTGCCCTGGAGCTCGGCCGCCGAACAGCCACAATGCGAACAGAAGCGCCCACCCACCGGCAGGCGCTTGCCACATTTGAAGCAATAGATGTCGCCCGGTGGTTTCTTGCCTTGCCTCTGGGCGTCGGGCACCCGCGCCGCGGCACTCGGCCTCATCTCATCACACATAATTGGACTCCTCTAATCGGCGGGCCGCCTTGGCGGCGTGCAACAGGTACTGGTTCGTGAGTGTCCGGCTGGTCGGAGCGCCGATACGTTCGTATTGGCTGCACAGCACGGACACATTGTCTGCCGTGCCAGCGCGGAGCGCCTGGCGCACCAACCGAGGCGATAGCTCAGCAATCGGGAACGCCCCGTCCCTGCAGGCGGTGATGAACCGGTGAATCTCGTTGTCCGATACGACGTCGGTCAGGCCGTCCGAACAGAGCAGGATTACGTCCCCCGGGGATAGCCGGTGCTCACAGATCTCGGGCTCGCAGGCGGGGAGGCCGCCGATACAGCGCGTGATAACGTGTTGACTGGGGTGACCAACAGCTTCCTCTGGAGCCAATAGCCCTGCCTCCATCAGCTCGACCACCTGGCTATGATCCCGCGTCAGCTGTGTCAGGGCGTTACCGCTGTCGACGTAGCAGCGGGAGTCGCCGGCCCAGAGGACGATGAGCTGGTTGTCGAATTGCGCCGCACAGACGACCGTCGTCGCCATCCCGTGGAGCGCCGCCTCCGCCCTTGCCTGTTGCTGAACCGCCTCGTGAGCGTGCTTGGCGGCTTCTTGCATCGCGGCGCGTACGCGCTCTGGCAGCGGCGTGCACGCATCGGCGCGCGGCGAAAGTGGCGTTAGCGCAGACACGATGGCTGTGATAAAGACATCGGCCGCACTCTGGGCGCCGATATCTCCCCCTTTTTCGCTACTGACCCCGTCACAAACGACTGAAGCGCGCCGCTGAGATAAGCTTGAGCAAGCGCTGCGTACCTCGACCGCGTGCACGACGTCTTCCAGCCTATCGCGGGGTCCAGGGTGCGAACTGACTGACATTTGTGTCATCGCGGGTTCCTCATTGCTCAAACCGATTCTCGCGGTGCACGGTTGCTCGGGCGGCCGTGCTGCCGCCATCGGCTAGCCACGGCCGCGTCTCCCAAACCATACTCTCAGCACAGCGAGCCCGGCGCAGATCAGAACGCCCAACGTGGCCAACTGAGCCAACTTCTCCCTGTTGGAAACGCCGCAAACTTTCGCGGCGGCGTCGAATGACATGGCAGGTTCAATGCCCCGCCCCACCCAGATGACGAACAACAGGAATAGTGGAACGAGAACCATCCACCACCGGAATGCGCGCCTCGGCGCCCCTGCGGCCGGGCGCATAAACACCACTCGCTGAGCGTCCGGCACACGTCTTTGCCCTGGATTCGTTGGCATGATGCCGCCTCCTTAAAACACGTACCGAGCATAGCACGACGCTCGGGAATGCCGATAAGCGCCGCAGCAACTCTGTGGCGACGCTTTGCCCTCAAGATGATTGCGTACAAATGACGGCGCCCTGGCCGCTGGGCGACGGTGACGGCGCTGAGCGTACAGCGATCACAGATCATCAGTGTCGTTTCCGTCGATTATCTCCCACCGCTGCCGGCCGGTTGTGTCTGGTTCGCGCTGCCGTCGCGTTCCTGCTCCCCAACCGAGTCGTGCAAGGCTCCACGCACCTAGCGCAATGACGACGAGACCGGCCCAGTCGTACAGGCTGACGTCCGAACCGTGCATGAACGGAATGACTGACCGGATGTCGAAATCATGCCTCCCGTTCGAGCGAATCCACGCGAGAACCGACAGCGCTACAACAAGAACAACGACAATTCGCAAGATCTTCGCGTTCATGGGAAACACCTCCGCAAGTAAGTGTCAGCCAGCCCCCACTTGAGGCGGCTGTCGAGCCGCTTCACGACAGGTTCGTCTTTCAGCTGGGCCTGCAACTCCGCGATTTGGCGTTTTTGCAGTCGCACGATTGTGATATTGCGCACGGACGCACAGGTTTCCAAGGCGGTCAGGTGCTGCAGCACGTTCGAGGTGCAGGTGACGACAACCTCGAATACGTCGAACTGCTCGGGACCCAGTTCCACGGCGCAGTCCGTCGCGTGCTTGCAACCGAGCGGAACCCATTCGAGGTGGGCTTTGAGGCCATCCGCTTTGGCGCAGAGCGCAATCCAGTTGCTGATGTGCTGATGAGTGATCGAGCCCCGCCCGGTGCGTGTGGGCGGTTGGCAGTGAACATACTCGTAGCCGGCCTTCGTGGGCAGGTAAAGAAGGTTTTGCGTTCGACTCAATCGCGGCAACTCAGATCTTGCAAGACCCCAATGCGCCAGCTCCTTGCGTACCCGTATTTGAACTGCCGAGGGCGGCGGCTCGCCCAGGATCTTCCAGAGCGTTGCAGCCGGCGCCCACCGGTTGTGCACCGCGGTGTCGAGGATACGGTGAGCAGGCTCGGACACGCCCGTCCGTTCTGAGATAGCGTGTCGCAGCTTCGCTTGTCGACGCGAACCAACAAGGCTGTTGAGTGCTTTCGTCGCTTCCGGCATGTCGTCGAGTCGCTGAGCAGAAATGCAGGGATGGGTATCGTAGGATTGAGGCGGGGCTCCGCGTCCAGGTGGCATGTAGTCGATCTCCACTGCCATCGGATGTGACCACGGGCCCTGTGATTCGCGGACGATGCAGCGCCCCGAGGGTAAGGCGGGGAACATCTGATCGGAAGACTGCGGAAGTATCAGCGTGTTACGGGCGGTCTCCACGGAGCGCCCGTCGGACTGGTTGAAGATGAAGTGGTATTGCGGCTCGGAAAGGACGAAGCGGCTGGCGTGGCTTAACTGGGCCATGCTGACCACGGTCATTATCCCGTACTCGCGTCCGAACCTTAGGACGTGTGCAAGCGGTGACATCTTGTCTTGAAACTGCTGATCGGCCTCAAATGTGGCGTCTTGGTCCATTTCGTCGAGTAGTAATATCGCATCAGTCCGATCCATCTTGTCATGACGGTGAATGCGTCCGCAGAGGAGCTGGGCGATGATGAGGTTTTGAATCAGCCTCCGAAGCGCGGGGGGGGTGACATTGGGCATTTCCAGAATAAGGTGTCGTTTTGGAATAATGACATCACGTTCAATGTCCAGGCCGGCAAAAGAGTCGAATACGTCCGTTGACTGCGTCACCCCCTCGAGAACACCGATCAAGGTCTTCTCATAGTCGGGCTTTGCCGCCCACAGCCACAGCGGGGCTGAGACGGCGACATCGAGCAGGAGCTTGAGGCTGGGCCATCTGAGCGGCTCTCGTCCATTGGGGTTAAGCACTGCGAGGAGCCAGCGAATCATGTTGGCCATGCATGTCCAGGCTGCGATCATTCCCGTGCAAGCGCAGAAGATCGTGGTAATCAAGTTAATCCACACATTAGCTGGAACGCCCCGGGGCGCCGCGAGCGACAGACGCGTCCCCGGGTCATGGACGTTCAGGTGCAAGCAAGGGCATTTCAATGTATCGGGCAGATCGCTGACATCGCCCTTTGTTGGCAGTGCGATCACGCTCACGTGCTCGTCAGCGTTGGCGTGACTGAACTGGTCTGTCCTGGTGAAGATAATGCGTTCCAGTGTTGTCTTTCCAGACCCGGAATTGCCGCTGATGAACACTCCACGCGGGCGATTGCGGAATCGTAACCCGAAGCGCACATCGGGCGCGTGCACCAGGGTCCCCACCTCTATGTCAGGGGGGCCGTGCAAATACAGCTCATCCTGGGATGGTGGCCTGTGGAGCGGACATGGATGGTCGCGAGCATCCTGCACCAGGTCCTCAATCTGCATGAGGATCCCCTGGGCAAGATCGTCACTGAGCATGTTCAGCTCGATGTCGGACTTGACGTCCGCAAGGTCTGGATCAAGGACATCCAGGTTGAGCTCGGTTATCTGCCGCCAGAGTTGGGCTGCATATGGGCCGCGCTTCATTTGGTTGTGTCCTTTGCGAAGAAACAGCCGAGAAGTAACTGTCGCCAGAACCAGGTCCGGGCGCAGCGCGTACAGCGGTACTTGTTGTCGGAGCAGAGTACGCGGTGCTTGGGACAACAAAGCACGCCGCACTTCGGGCCCGCGCATCTCTTGGCGTTCTCAAGGCACATGAGTCCTGCCCTGGGCCGGTCTCGTCGGGGAAACCTGTACGGTGGTCTGCAGCACAGCGGGCAGACGGCCAGTGCCGCGGCGTTTTGACCGAACAGCATCGTCGGATGGAGGCCCGTGTTGTCATCGAGCACCTCGATCGGATGCAGTTTGCGCTGGTCAATGCGGCCGCCGGGATGACGCACGATGATCTCGCTGGCCGTCATACGGGCGATTTCCTGGTCGCCGTCCTTAACAACATATGCGACGGTTTTAACGATCGGCCTGGGCTGGGATAACTGCTTGGCCATGAACCACCTCACAGGTTTAGGGCGCAGTGGGCAAGATCCACCACATAGAGCAGCGCACGGAGTGCCAAGTAGCCTGCGGCCAACGCGGCTGCGAGCGCTACGGCCCACACGACTACTATGAGCATTGCCCTTACCCAGTCCCCGATCGCTTGGGCGATTCGGGTGGACGATGAGCGGTGGTCGTGTGGATTGGGGCTACTTGCCATCGGCCTTATCTTCCTCGAGTGGTTTGAAGTCGACCGCGCGATAGTCCTCGGTGTTCGGGTCGCGCTCGAAGCGGGCGAGGAGCGTTACGCCGAGTGCCTTCTTGGGCTGAAACTCGGCGTCAACTTCGACCGTGAACCCGCAGGCGGCGAAGAAATGGGCTGTGAGGCTGCCGGGATGTATGCTGGTTGGCATCCGGAGGTTGTGCACGCGTCCTTCCTGCTCTGGGGAAACATGCGCAAGGTCAACGCGAAAAGCCCGCGCGGTGCCTCGATCGAGACGGGACACGCGGACCGGGAAGAAAGAATCATCGAGTTCCGGGATTGCACCAACTCGCAACGTCCATGGTCTCGGCATGACTGTGCTCCGGTTTCGGGGACGTGACGATTGTCTCGGAGGCTTCTACAAGTCGCGCAATCGATTCGCCGACGGCCTAATGACGAGGTGCCGACGCAGGCCTGTCGTTCAAGCGTGGTTGAGGATGGGGACCGCTCGGCGGATTCTGCAAGCGGCGCCACGGAACACGTCCATCGTCAATCCCCGCGTCGGGATCCACTCCAGCGACAACCAGCGTTGTTCGGCCTGGCACGATGCGGTACGCGGGCTCTGGTCGGCCCCACCGGTCGATCACCGGGCACCACTCGAATAGGGGAGCGCGCTTGCGAAGCTGCTTGGGTACCAGTCGATTGAACCGGGCCGCACGGCCCTGGAAGGCCTCAACGTCGTCGGCGGTGATAGGGCCCCTCTTCGCAAAGTCGGTGATCGTCAGCGGCGTTTGGGTCAGGAGGGCAAAACCGAACTGCTCACCGGCGAGCTCTGCTTTGCGGCGGGTATCGCCGGTCGCTTCGAAACCGGACCAGCCAAGCCTGTACCAGCCCGCGCGGATCACCCATGCGAAATCGCTCTTCCAGACAAGTTCATGCGCCGCTGCGAACGTCAAGACCTCGAATTCGCCGTCTAGGTGGCACTCCAGGGGAATCGCCGTAGGATCGCTACGCTGTGCCATTTCGCGCCCTCCGCTCTGCGTCGATTTTCCTGTACGCAGATGGCCATGTGGGCCACCGACAGGGCAGTCACCCATACGTCGCCGTCAGGTCATCGCCCGGTCATAATTAGGGACTTTGTCCGTTTGGTCGCACGCTGGCTGCGCCGTAACCATTTGTTGTGACGGCGGTTACTGGCACGAGCCGGGATCGCGCGCGTCCGGCAGGGTCGATCACGGACAGGAACTGGGCGTCTGCTCAGCGGGGTGATACCGTCGCCCGCTCGGCTTCGTCAGCGGCCCCAGGGCGCGGCGATCGACACGCACGCATGAGATTCGGTAGGTGATCACAGGCCCCGATCGTGCCAGCTGCGCAACGGGCACCGTTCAGGTTATGGTCTACCGGAGTGGCGATCTCGACAACGACGGCGATATCGGCATCGACGACTTGACCGTCTCATCCCCCTGTATGGGTGGGCCCGCTTGGTGTAACCGAACTGCCACCACGAGGCGCCCTGGCCAATTCCACGAACGTCGATCTCGCCGATCTGCACAGCCGCTTTGGCGTCTGACTGAGGATCTGCGCAGTCTTGTAGAACCTAGCCGGATCAACAACCTCACCAACGGCCGAACACCACCCCCGCCTTGCTCGCGTCACGGCCCGCGTTGATCGTGCGTCATTCCTCTTCGCGCCAGCTATGCAAAAGCGCCTTCATGATGTCTCGCTTGTATTCCTCTCGCGACCCAACCGTGCTCATATGCCTCTTCCACGGCTCTGTTTCGCGTAGCGCCGAGCGCTTCCACGGCTGCCCGAACTCCTGTGACCACACTTCGGCGTCTCGCAAAGTCGGCTGCCGACCGTGATTAGTGCAATCCACAAGGTACATTGCCATTACAAGTTCCTTGTTCATCCGTTTCGTGTGAGTTGCACCAGCAGCTGAGGTCGGCGCCGCTAACAGCCTCTCCCGCTCTTGCACCTGTGGGCCTATCTTCTCTGCGTACGTCGGCGAGAGTACGCGTCGTCCCGCGTGGCTCGCCATGACATTAAGTATGTCGGTGCTAACGTTGGTGCCCTTTGCCACGTGTTCGATTCGAGACCATTCTATCTTGCCAGACGAGACTGCTCCGCCCCACTCCTTTGCATGACGTATCCACTGCTTCTCTTGCGCACCTCTTGCCCGAGTGCGTTCTGCAAAGACGCGCACAAGTACATCCTCTGGGACAAGCGATATGCACTCGCCGACAAGCGCTTGCCGAACCGCCTCGTTGTCCTCCTCCTCAATCAACTTCAACATGAACGGCCCGATGGCGTCACCTTGAAGGCGGACGAGCGCCTCAATTGCTGCCTTACGAACATCTGGATGTTCATCCCGCGTGCCGGAAAGCCGCCTTAGTGTGTCAGCCACGCTCCTGCCCGCCGCGCGTACCCAATCTTGCAGGACTAAGCGCCGAACAGTCGGCGATATCTTGCAATCCATGACCACGCGCGCATGCCATACCCTAGTCAAGGCGCAGATGTCCTGCGCGGACACATCGGTCCCATCAGCAAGCCAGGTTCGCAGTCGTTCGTACGGCACAGTCCAACCGGACTTCACATCGCTCAGGATGCTGGCCGCACGCACGCGCCAGCGTAACTCGATGGCTTCGTCTTCGTAGAGTGTCTCAAGGACTCTGGTTGCACTGTGCTCGTCACCCTGCGCAAGCGCCCTTGCCGCGGATAGACATAGGTAGTGATCATGCGTGTCCTCACACATATCCCGTAGACACCGCGCGCCGCGCATGGGATCAGCACGAACTAGGTCGCTCGCGGCATCGACGCGCACGTGTACTGACGCCCACCTATCGCGGCAGACTTCTTCCAGCAAGTCCATTGCGAGCGCTGCATCCACTTGCATGTGCAGCTGGGCGATTTCATGGCGATCAATGTCTGTCAACTCCCCCTCCTGCTTACGTAGCGCAGGAATCAAGGCGTGCCCCGCTTCAGGTTGCGACTCGAAAAGGGGCCCCAACGCGGCACGACGTAGGACTGGGCTGACTCCCGAGTCCTGCGCCAGCTCGGCCAGCATGGCAGGGGCTGCTATGTGGCCGTGCGCGAGGAGATGTGTCATTATCCGCACTCGCAGAAGCGCCGGGGTCGTGCCAGCGCGCGCAAGCTGTTCGAGGAAAGAGGCAGAGGCGTCATAATCGACCTCGGTTATCAGGTACGCAATCATGAACCACGCGCCGTCGGGTTGGGAGTCCTGGAACTCGCCCCACAGCTGCTTCAGGTTCTCCATGCCGAGAGCGGGTGCTACCCTGCAAAGCGCGGCGGTCGCGGCCCATCGATCTTCGCAACTTCGCGTCAGATCGTCAGCCATGGATTTCAGCGCGTTGCACGCACTTGTCCCTCCCAGCTCAGCGAGCGCATTGAGCGCGGGCAGAGAAGCACCCTCCCTAGTGGCGGGGCCAACAAGCCAATTGTATGCCAAGCCGCCGCCTACGCGGGCGATAAACGAGAGGGAGGCGTCATCATCGGAAGAGCTGAGGATACGGAATGCACGCGTGACCAGCTGTTGTCCCTTCGGATCCCCTGCCAAGACCTCCAGAGCGTACGAAGTGACGGAATCGTGGTGGCGAACGCCTAACAGTTCCCACAGCTCGGCGTCGAAGCACCGGCGTTTGGCCGCAAGTCTCAATCTCGTGGCGAAATGGCGCCCCGCGAAGTACTCGCAGAACTGCTGATGGGGAAAGCGGTAGTCGCCATGGGTCTCCGAAGGGAGGAGGATGCCAACGCGCAAGGCGACGTCTTGTGCATTCTGCCACGCGCGAGCGGCTTCCACCGGCACGAGGCGCTGTTCCGCAAAATCAGAGTCGGCTAGAAGATCCTGGACGTGGGCGACGGGAATGCGGTCGGTAGGAGCGCGCATCCAGGCGGCAAAGGATAGGCGCTCAATGATTGGGCTCAGCTCGTATAGGTGCACATTGCGGGGCAGGCGTTGCCCTACCCAGGCGCGATGCACGATGCAGTCGAGAAAGGCGTGAAGCACGCCAGCGCGGCCAGGGTAGCGTCGAAGTTGTCGACGCCAATCGTGGTCGTGCTCGTTGAGGGCCATCGCGACAGCCATGCTGAAAAAGAGAGGCACATCAAGTGCACATGGAAGCAGAGGGCCGGATCCCCATAGGGCGCAGAAGCGGTCGAGTTGTTTCGTACTCAAGGTTTGGCACAACCACTCGTGTCGACTGTGGGCGTCGAGGGGTCCGAGCTCGATACGCTGAGATGTTGGCTAGTCGTCAAGCAGACGAACGACATCATCCAGATATCGAGTGGAAATAATGAAGCGATGACGGCGATCCGACTGATGATTGGCTAGGTCTTTCAGGATCCGCACCGGTGGATGGTGTTTCAGGGGCAAATCGAGACCATCTAGCAGGAATACAAGAGCCGAGTCGGTCTTCCTGAGGTCACGATAGTCGATTGGGCAGGTGCTGTTGAGATGTCGCTTCAGGCAATCAGAAAAGGAGGCCTCAGCAAAGTCCCCATTCACCTGGCCCAGATCCAAGAACACAGGGACCTGATCTGAACGATGCGTGTCCAGCGCAGCCTGAGCTAAGTGCCCCGCTGTCCATCGCAAGGCGGCGCTCTTTCCTGAGCCAGCGCCACCGTGCACCACGATCGGGTAGTCGTCGTCGGCGTGAAGCGCCGCGATGAGTGCGTCGAGAGGCTGCCGAAAGTGCCTCTCGATGACTTGCTCACCGTACCGATAGCGACGAAGAGTGGCGCGGGCCGGCAACGGCTTTGAGAGTGGGAGTGTCGTGCCCGGGTTCTGCCACGTGGCCGCTGCCCAGTCGACCGTAGCTTCGCAGGCTCTCGTGATTGCGTCATGCATTCTCTTCAGCTCCACGTCTCGGGGGTCACCTGGCTGGTGCATTATACCCCGCACGGGCCGGGGGCCGACGGGGAATCGCTGTGGGCCCACTAGGGCTAGCGAGAGCCGATCTCCCGTTCGTCGCTTATCCTGGTGGTGTCCCGACCTGCTGCCTCAGCGTCCGCTTGGCGGGCCTCTTCCCTTCTTTGCGAAGAGGCCCGTCACGTCAGATGGTGGGTCTCGGGGTAACCAACATGAAACAACCAGTAGCGAAGTATCGCGCGGGGCAGGTGTCCTGCGCCCTTTGGGAAAACGAGGCCAAAATCGAAGGCCGGGTCGTCACAATGTTGAAGGCGACGGTGGAACGAAGGTACGTGGACAGCTCCGGAAACTGGAAGTCTTCCGGGTCGTTGTCCAGGAACGAAGTAGCCCTCGCGATCTGGTGCCTGCAGCGGGCGTTCGATTACATGATCGAGAAGCAGCCCGAAGAGGGACAGGTCGAGGAGGAGACGGTGCGATGAGCACCGGTCCTTCGCATTGCCGTTCGACCATGGAGAATCGAAACGAGAACGAGTGCGCGGCAATCGCGCCCCTGCATGGCGCCACAAATGCGGAGCGAAACCGTCGGGAGATCGAAGAGGCCATTATCGACGTTAAACAGATCGATGCAGGCGATTCACAGGAAAGTGCACGGCGCCGGTGCGCCCGGCGAGAGTCTCTGGGGCCGTACGAGTGGCCTCACGAAGTTGCGGTCGTGGCTGTCAAGGAGTGGCTCAAGGCGCATGGGTTGACCGGCACGCGGTATGCGGACGAGATCGAGCGTTTCCGGCGTCCGCCTCGCGCGCGCAGCGAGATACCGTTCGCAAGTTCCGAGCACGGCCGACGTTCGAGCGGTGCTATGAGGTGAAGGAGATGTTCTTTGAGAAGTACGAAAAGGATCCACGCGGAGGCTTCATTCGGCGTGTGGAACTGCAGACCGAGCTGGCAGAATGGGAGCGGGATGGACCTCGCCGCTGGCGACGTCGGCTCAAGGAGTGGGATGCCGGGCCTTGATCGAACGGGCGGCGGCGCTGTCGCGCGGGACGCGGAGGGACCTTCATTCCCCGCCCCATTCCGTGGCGAAGGACTCTTTGCGATCGCGGCGGTTCGCAATCCTTTGGGCGAACCGCCGCATGAGCGATTCAAGCCCGGAGGGACCAGGATGGAATCAGAAGAGGAAACGGAGATCGGGCAGGTCCGACGGCTGCCGACGCTTCACTTCGAGGACGATGAGTACTTCATCGACAACCGCCTGAGGCAGTTTCGTACGGTCACGCCACCAATTCGGATGATCGATTTCATAGAGTTCGAGGAAGAGAGAGGTCGGCGGATGTTGGAGCAGTGCGGCTGGCTGACTTGCGTCAAGTGCAGGTGGACTTTCGCGGTATCGCGACGGTCCACGATCGACGAAACATGGTGCCCGGAATGCCGGCGAAGGGTGGTCATTCCCTATCGGTTCCGTAGCCGGCGGGCGCCGACACGCGAGGAGCATCAGCCGGAAGAGGCGATTCAGTAAGGGAGCTGGGGCTTCCGCGGTGTGGCTGGTCGCAGCTTGGCTGCGATGGAGATTGGGGCACCGTCTGCCGGGCCCCAATCGGGAATCTTCACCGGGCAATCCCGCCTCTTAAGGCTTTCGGTCTCGGACCGAAACCCATAATGGGAGGGCTCGCGCGCATGGCGAAGATTCGCAATTCCTCGCCCGTCGTCGGGAACCTGTCTTGCTCGACACGGCAGTGCCAGGCTGGCCCCTGCCGGGGCCAATGAAGAACGATAGTGGTCGTCCGACCCGGCTCTGCAAGCGTTGACTGCCGGGATCGGACTCTTCGCAAGACAGAACCCTCGACCCCCTTGCAGCCGCTTTGCCGTCCTTCGACCGCGTCGAGCGTCGGTTCGCTTCGGCTCGGGCGAACCGCCGTTAGAGCGGACGCACCAGAGGTGCTTCAGATGAAACAAGCAACGTTTTTCAAACAAGCGTTGGTCAGGAACGCGCCGGCGATGCTGCGCGAGCATGTCAGGCGTGAGATTGAGCAGGCCATAGACAATGCGAAGCGAACAGCATGGGACAAGTGGTGGCGCAGGCAGTGGTACAGGGCTGCAGGCCAAAGAGCAAAGCGATACTCCTCGCACCGCCCAGTAATGAGCGGTGCTCGGAGGTGGTCGAGATGACCCTGAATGAACCATGGGAAGTGGACGACGTTCCACCCTCAGCGTGGTGCCGAAGGCGGAGTTCGATGGGCTCTGTCGAAGGTCTCGATGACGAGGAGCTGGCCGATCCGGTGGAGCTGGAGCGGCAGGTTTTCCGGGAGGAATGGGGCCCAGTGTTGGCCTTGCCAGCCCGAGGGAAGGGCAACCCGATTCTGCCGGCGGTTGACGAATCCGGCGGCCTGGACTGGGGTGCGTTCGCGACAGTTGATTTCGAGCGGTCCATGCCGGAATTCGACAAGGCACGGTACAAAGCGGACAAGCTTCGGGAGAAACTTCGCGACGTGTTGATCATGTTCAGCATCGTCACGCGTCGGTTGCCAAGGGCGAAAGCACTCGTGCTGAAGTACCTTCGGATGGGGATCATCGAGCTTGATCATATCGCGAACGACGACATGCGAGCCTTGGCCCGGTTGCACCTGCGGGCTCGGAAGCTTCAGCAACAGATTCGGGCCTTGCAGAAGGTGAGCCGGACGAAGGTGCGAGAGGACCTTGCAGCGGTGCTTTCGTAGGCCAGCGGCGGTTCAAGGCGTGTGGGCGGACGCTTACGCGTTGGTCTACGCTCGGCCTGCGGCCTCGGTAGCCCGGCTGCGGCGAGCTGCGCTCGCCGCAGGGGCGAAGTGTCGTGGTCGCAGTTCCGCGCGGCCTGTCGTCGCGCGTCGGCGGGTACCGGTTTGTCGTCAACTGCGGCGTCTGGTTGACGCGTGCCTGCGGGCCCGCGTTGGGCGACATTCGGCCAAAGGCCTCAGTCGCCCGAAAGAAACGACATGGACGCGGCGGCGCCAGCGTTTCGGGTGCTGGCGGGCCGCTTGCGCGGGTCGGTAGCGCGGGGAATCGCGACAGGAACGAGGGTACGGCCGCGTCCGGATCGGAGGTCCGATGAAGGTCGTCGGACGGGCCGACGTGCGGTACGGCGGTCGCGTGGTGCGCGCACCTGACGGTGACGTAGTCCGGTCTGGTGGGTGGTGCGTCCGGGGATGGTGAAACGTGCTGTAGGAGGGGAGTGGCGGGCTCGTGCGGGGATACGCCCCGGGGCGGCTAAGGCTCGCCCCGGGGGGCCTGCGGCCCGGTGGGCTGTGTGTGCATGGAAGAGTGTGCTGGAGGAAGAAGACGGGAAGAAAAGTGTCGAGGCAATGGAGAGAACGGGCTCTGAAGGGCTTACGTGAGGATTTTGAGGAGCGTAGTCTGACAAGTGCTGTGTTTATGGTGGGTTATGAAAGCTGAGGTGTTGAGGATATGAGGATAATGTACCCAATGCGACCGTGATCCTGACCCTCAGAACCCTTCTCCCGGGCGCCGATCGGCGGTTGGCCGGCAATCCCAGCAAGCCTCGGCGAGCCAGCGCTCCGCCTCCAGGGCCGCGAGAATCTCCTCCCGCTCGGCCGATGCGGCCCGGGCAAACTCGCCCGCCAGGATCTCCGCTTCACGCCGCGCCCGCGCCTCGATTCCGGCCAGGACTCGTACCTTGCAATCTGTCATTTCTGCACCTCCTGAAACACGAAGCATGCCGCCCTTTTTGAATCTTCCGGTCCTTGCGTGAGTAAGGCCGGATTCTTCACCGGGCAGTGGCAAAAACCGGCAGGTTTATAAATTCGACAGCATTACTACTTCCAAGTGAACACTCGGAGGTGGCTCAATGTACCCGATCCTTGATCATGAACTGCCGTCCCTCGGCGGCGGATACGTACCGTACTTCTATCAGCGCGGGCTCCATCAGCTGTACGCCCTGCCGACCGGAAGCCACAGGCCGGCTGCTCCCGCTGATCACGAAGGCGCCCACGATTCCGGCGGGCTCGATGGCCTTCTTGGCAACGTCGACCGGATCCAAACGGTCGAGGACGTGATCCAACGCGGATACTTTGCGGTACCGGAGACCGATCCGGTCACGGCTCTCATCTCGGACAAGCGGCACACTTCCTGGCTCGGTCTGGACGACGTGATCGGTCAGATCCGCCACCGATACGAGCTGTACGAAAACAACTTCTACGAGATTCAACTGGCCAAGTGCGCCGCGACCAACGCGATCTATCACCACGAAGCGTACCGGGGCCCGGGCAGCGCCGACTCCCGCCAGCACTACGCCAAGCACAAGGCGATCCAGGACCTTTACGCGCAGGAACGCGAGGAGCGCGTGAACCTGTGGCGCGACGTCTCCAAACTCCGACTCCTGCTACCCGAGTCAGCCCAAAGCTACCTCGCCGCCCATCGCAAGATGACGGCGCTGAACCTCCCGGCGGGTGATGAGGAATGATGCAGCGTGTGCAGGAGCTATGCCGGCGACTGAGGCCGGTGATGGGCCGAAAAGTCGATGCCTTGTGGAACGCCTATCTCGCTGATTCCGACGCGGATGGCAAGGCCGACATCGAGCAGACGCTTGAACTGTTGGCCGCCAAGCACCTCGGCACGAGCTACCAGCCGGACCGATCGCCGTTCCCCCCGCCGCTCCGTGAGTTCGCTCAAGCCGGCGATGTACTGATCGGGCACGTCTCGTACGGGCACCGCGATTTGTACCCATTCCTTCTGAAGAGCGGTCGTCTGAAAGAGCACATCCTGGTTGCCGGAAGAAGCGGCTCGGGCAAGACAAACCTGACGTTCGTGCTGATGGACGGCATCATGGCTCGCGGCATCCGGGTCGTGGCGCTGGACTGGAAGCGAGGATATCGTGACCTGCTTGCGCTCCGCTCCGATCTTCGCATCTACACCGTCGGGCGACCCGTATCGCCCTTTCGATTCAACCCTCTGATCCCGCCGCACGGTTGCGAACCGGGCACGTGGATCAAGCTGGTCGTCGACGTCATCGCTTCCGCTTACCTGGGCGGCGAGGGGGTCATCAGCCTGCTCGTGTCCGGCCTTCATCACCTGCACGGCGAGGCTGGGATGTTTGATGGATTCCCCAAACGCTGGCCCACGGTCACCGATTTGTTGGCCTGGCTGCGGACCGTGAAGCTCAGGGGGCGAGCCGCCATGTGGCAGGCCTCCGCCGAGCGAATCCTGGTCGCGATGACTTACGGCGAGTTCGGCGCGGTCCTGAACACCCAGGACAACGGCCACGTTGAGCGCCTGCTCGATCACAACGTCGTCCTGGAGATGGACGGCTTGGCGAGTGCGTCCGACCGGGCCATGTTCTCCGAGGCCCTGACGCTGTACCTGTACCGGTTCCGATTGGTGCAGGGGCCGCGGGCGGAGCTGACCAACCTCATCATCCTGGAGGAGGCCCATCACGTTCTTGCCCGCCGGGCGATCGAGACCAAGGAATCGGTTCTCGAAACCTCGATCCGTATGATCCGGCAGTACGGTCTTGGCTATGTTTTTGTTGATCAATCAGCATCCTTGCTCAGCAAGGTCGCATTCGCCAACTCGTACGCCACGCTGGCGCTCAGCCAGAAGCTCCGCGCCGACGTTCAGACCATGACCGGCGCCATGAACCTGACCGAGGAACAGCGTGATGCCCTCAGCACCCTCCCGATCGGCTCGGCCGTGGTACGGCTGGCCGACGAGTACCCCGAAGCTTTCCTGATCAAAGTGCCCCGTTGCCCGATCCGAGAGGGCTCCGTCTCCGATGAAGCCGTCCATGCCCACATGGCCGGTTATTCCGCCGAGTCCATGGCGAATAGTCGCCGG
This sequence comes from Phycisphaerae bacterium, assembly GCA_016935885.1. The sequence continues at coordinate 24,803 of JAFGQA010000104.1, forward strand.
GACGGTGAACCACTGCCGGTTCCGGCTGTTCCCGTCACAGATAATAAGACCGAAGTCGTATCAGAAGCCCATGAAGATCCCCACCCACCATCCCCCAGAGATTGTCCGGCACGTGAGCCGGATCGTTCTCGTGAAGAGAACCGCCATCCACCCGAGGAAGCGCTCTCGCGGGAAGAGATCCGCTTCCTGGCGGATCTCATCCGGCACCCGCTCTCGACTACGGTCTCCCGCTATCAACGGCTGCATCTATCCCGCCGGCGCGGCAACGCCGTTCGACAATCGCTTCAATCTTCCGGCTTGATCGAGGCTGTCCCCCTCGCCACGCGTTCCGGCCAGGTCGTCCTCTATCAACTGACGGACGAAGGCCGCTCGCTCTGCACAACCCTCGGCCTCGAACCCGGGCCTCGCCCGCGTGCGAGTGTTGAGCACGCCTTCTGGGTTCAACAGGCCGCCGCGCACTTCGAGCAACGCGGTTTCGACATCACGGCGGAGCACCCCGTACCCGGCGATGGCATCATCGATCTGTTGGCTACGCGCCCCGGTGAACGGGTCGCCATCGAGATCGAAACGGGCAAGTCGGATATCCGAGCCAACGTCAAGAAGCTGGGGGCAGCCGGCTTTGACCGACTGGTCCTCATCGCCACGTCGCCGGCGGCGGTTGATGCCTGTCAGTGTGCGCTGGCCCAGCCCGGGACCGCGAATCGGCCCGTCATCGAGCTATTCAGGTGGCTGGACGTGTCGTGACCGGCAGGGTTCCGGCGCGAGCCGCGCGGCCTATCGCCGACTCTTCCGTGGGAAAGCAGAACGGGTCGCCCAGTTCGGACGGCCCGACTCTGTCCGGATTCTCAATCCACCGCTTCCAGCACCAGCCTTGCAGGCTGCCCACGCTATGCGTGGGTGGCTGCGAACCGGATCCGGCTATGGTTTCTCGGCGCGCCGCAGCAAGACGTCAAGGTCCCTGGCGTCCACGTCCCCGTCGCCGTCCGCGTCGAGTTCCGCCGGATAGTCCGGCGCCGACGGTTTGAGTCGCCATGTCTGATTCGGCGCGGCGTTCACATCGACCGGCGCCAGTTGCGACATTCCTGCGTCCCTATCGGCCTCATCCTCATCGCCGCGGTCCTTATCGCCGCCGCGGCCGCCGCAGGCCCCGGGGCTCCACGGCTCGAGGGTCGACGCCGCGTCGCCGCTGGAGTGGACCGTCACGCAGTACGGTCCTTCATAGCCGTGGAACTGCTCGGCGACGATGACGAGATAGCAGCCATCGCAGGGGAGCGCCAGGCTGATCTCGTTGGGCAACACGCTGCGATCCATGCGATACACCCAGCAATCCCAGGGTGCCAGGCCGATGTTCGTCACGACCAGCGTCGCGCGGTCGTCACACCGCTCGCCATCCTCGACTAGCCCGACGGTGACCTCCTCGCCGGCAGTGCCTTCAAAGATATACAGATCGGCGTCTAAACCCGGTGTGCCGCCCAACTCGTCGCACAACCCAACATCTATGAGGACAGTCAGCGGCTCGGACGGCAGGCTGTACCAGCCTCCCTCGTCCTTCGCAGTGACCCTGACGTCGTAGGTTCCGGCCTCCAACCACGCATGAGACGCGGTACACGTCTCCCCCAATTCAAATGGCCCAAGCCACTCAGTTTCTGTTCCGTCACCCCAATAGAACCGATAATAAAGCGCCTCGGCCTCCGGGTCTGTCGTGAGCGCACTATAAACGTACGGCAGAGCTACAAAACCTGACGTGGGTCCCAGGGGCGTCGTCGGACGGGTCGGCGCATAACCTAGGTTTAAGCTTACGGGGATCGCCACTGGCTCCGCGCCGAACGCAAGAGTCCCCACGTACGTCCCTGACGGAAGTGCGTACGGTATTGCAATTGACACTCCGACGCGAAGCGCTCCACCGGCAGGAATCGTCGACGACGGTAGATCGAACACGACGTTTTCCGACGGAATCACGCCCGATTCGCCCACTAAGTCAGTGGCGCTTGCGAAAAGGCCCGTGTACTCCTCCTGACCGCCCACCTCCCGAGCCAACACGCCAGACTCTACGCACTCACCCGATCCGTATCCTGGCGCACAATGCTCAACAGGCAGTCTCGTCGGAAACACGGCGAGTTCCGCCGAACGCACCGGGACCTCCATCGCCAGTACGTCGTAGCTTGTCGCGATGCGCACTTCAGCGCCGAACACGGCAACGTAGTACTCATGCTCCGCTGAGCCGGGGAGCTGTACGATTTCAGGTCGCGCTGTCGCTCCGCTATATGTGGCCCCTGGGATCTGTAACTCCACTTCACCCGTAGCATAGTTCATGCCGACGTGGCGATGAACTTCATCATAGATGTGGAGGTCCAGGTCATCCGCCTCCCACAGGAGGAGCAGTTCGCTGCCGTATATACCACCGGCAGCGCCATACTCGTGCCAGGCCCACTGGTTTTGCTCGACCAGGCCAACTCCCACCGTCTCGAACGTTGCGGGCTGTGCGCGCCCTCGGCCCGATTTCACCACCCGGAAGGTCGCACGCTCTGGGCCGAGAATGCACCGCCTTACCGATGGGGCCACGACTAACCACGCAGTCGCTAAATAATGCTCACTCCCGGTACTAGCATTATCTGGCAGTAGGCTAGACTCAACCACTTCCAGGTTCCACTGTTCCCCGGGGCCCACTATAGCACTTTCCGTTATGCCATAAGCCACGGGTAGGCCAACCGATCCCCGGTAAATCGGGCTAACCATCATATAGCCCATTACCTCCACGGCATCCGATGCTCCAGAGCCATTTGTCACAGTCATTGTCCCACTAAAGGACATTGTGGCCCTTCCCGCGGGAAGCTCCTGCGCGGCAGGAATTTCAATCTCCACCAACTGCGTGTATGCGCAGCTAGGAATATCGTAATCGAACGTGTCCAGGTATCCGACTGTTCGGAGCAGTAAGTTGCTAACCTTATTCGCCTCATCTACCGCCGAGTGGATTGCTTGGTAGCTGGTGGTCTTAAGCGTCTCATCAATGCTCGCTGAAATGAAGGATTCGCCGGACGTTATTACGCCGACAGCAAAGCAGGCCACCTGGGCCGCGGCCGCAACGCCCGCCGTCGCAAACCATGACGCGACCTTGGCGATGCTGACACCGACCACCGCAGCGGTCGCCAGAATATCGACGGAATCGAACAAGTCCGAGCTGGCAATCTGATCATCCAACGCGGCTAGCACATTCGCAGGCGATCCAAGCACCTCAGGGGCAAGAGCGTCGTGAATAGGAAAAGCAATGATTTCTCCATTGATCACGCTCCATTCCAACTGAAAGCTGAGAGCATCAAGTGCCTCTAATACAAACGTTGTGGGATAGTCTTGTGGAAGCCCATTCTGGATGATGTGGTTTTTTAGGGTGTCGAATCGGCCAGAGATCAGTCCCTTGAGCCCAGCCAAGTCGGTATGCGGCGCGACGGAATCGCCATCGTAGTAGGCCGCCGTGTTAGCGACACACGCACGAACCGCGTTTGCGATGTCGTCCCGTGACCCGGTGTCCAGAACGTCTGCTCCCTCCTCGCTCTGTACCCAGTCATCTATTGCTTGCCATATCAGGCCGCTATCTACCAGCGCGCCTAGGTCGATGGCAAGGAACTTGAGTTGGGTGAAGGTGCTCGTAATCAGCTGCGCGATTTCATCGCTCAATCCTGTAGCAGCCTTCAGTTGTTGCCAGGTCATGGGGGCAGGGTTGGTCAAGAGCGTAGAGATTCCCGCACTGATTTGGATAATATACAGGAGCTGGTCCGGAAAGTCTCGAAGCTCGACAACGACGTCAGCGTATTTGGTGGCCACGCGGTCGATCTGCTCGTCTAGAACCTGAAAAGCTACATCCTGTAAGTGGTTCAGAGCTGCCACAAGGTGCGGAACGGGGTCGGAAGTGTATGCGATCTGAAGAGTGCCTGTACCCGGGACAGTCCATGAATGCGCGCTCCCAAGCCGGATCTTGTAGGACCCGGCTCGTACCATGAGCGCCAAGGCCGATGTGCCGTCAGGACAGCCGGGCGCGTCGTCGTTGCAGCCGATGAGGTGGTCAGGGAGAAGGTGGCAGGCGACCGTGTCATAGACGGCGATCTTCGTATCAAAGTCGGCAGCCCCGCAGGTGCTTAGGTAAAGGTGGCCAGCGGTGGGGACTACGAACCTATACCAGATGTCGTAGTATATCTGGTCGTCGTCTCCGCAGGCCGGCGTGGGTGGTCCGTCGGTCGTAGCGCTTTCGGTGCTGAACAAGACCGAGCCTTGACCGACCGTCCAGGCATTCGCGCAGTCGTCATTAGCACCACCCGGGGGCAAAATGTCGACCTGAGCTGTGTCCAGGGCTGTAGCGCCTTGGTTGTCCTTGACCTGCAGTTTCGCGAGCCCGTGGTACTCGACGTCATAGGTAAATGTCCAGTAAAGCGCCGGGAGCCAAGGCGAGTCCCAGTTTCCATCGTTGTCTATATCCCAGCGGAACTCGAGATCGTCACCCTCCGGGTCATAGCTCGCGGAGGCGTCGAACGTGATCTGTTGGTCGACCACGCCGGCGTACGGCCCGCCGGCGTCCGCCACCGGCGGCTGGTTTACACCCCCCATTTCCCAAAGGTCGTGGACCTCGTCCGGGCTCAGCGCCCGGTCGTAGATGCGCGGCTCGTCGATCCTGCCGTCGAAGTAGCAGCGGGCCCCCTGCTCCATACGGGCGATGTTCATGTTCTGCGTGCTGGCTGTGTAATAGCTGAAGTCGCTGTTGCTACCGCGCCACTCCCCATCGATGTAGAGCTGGAGCGCGGAGCCGTCATACGTCCCGACAATGAGGTGCCAGTAGCCGTCGGCGATGTCCTCGAAGTCGAACACCGAGGCTTGATAGATGGTGCCGTCTCTGCCACCGACAGTGACGGCAGTGTAATTGCCGTAGGAGAACATCCCGATGCCCCGGGAGGAGCTGTACATGTTGTTGAGAATGTAAGGCTCCGAGCCCGAAATCGTTGTCCTGTTGATCCAGGCGCAGAGGCTGAACGGCTGCGTGCCGCCGAACTGCGTAAACTGTCCGACGTTCACGTAGTCGTTGCTGCCGTCGAAGTCCAATGCGTAGTCCGATGGGAAACCGGTGACTCCGGCGACCCAGGGGGGGCCGCCGTAGATGGTGCCGTCGTGGTTGCCGGCCACGTCCTCGGTCCACGTGCCCTGCCCTTCATTTAACGGCCAATGCGCGATCAGACCCTCATTCAGGTCCGCCCACGCCGCCGCTGAGCCGAGCGCGAAACAGGCCAGAACCGCCGTGACGGTCGTGAGGACCACGTGAGCGCCATAGCTATGCCGAGCTGTCATGACTGTACCCCTTTGCCGCAGTGCGGCGTTTGCGTGCCAAGGCGACATGGGCTTGGCACAATTGAAATGTTGTTTCGAGAACGGTGACCGCTTTCAAGGGCCCGCATCGACCTCCTCCTCTCGGAAGGCGGTCTGTACAGACTCATGACCGCCTCACTAAACGCGGCCGACTGTACCTGCTGTGCTGGGCGTTGCGATCCTGGGGACGTGACTGGCAGCGCTAATACCCAAATGCGCTGATCCGTCGGGGGGGGGGGCGCTGTGCGTCCTCTCCTCGGCGGGCTGGCACGTCCACCCGAGCCGTATCGCCAGCCCTGCTTCTGATAACCGGCATTTTGACGATGCCGCCCCTGCCGTGTCAAGGGCTCATTCCGGCGAAAATCGTGTTCGGAACCGCTGGCGGAACTCTGGCGCCGGAAAGGTGGCCGCGCAGGCCGAACCACGAGAGACGTGACGCTTTGGGAGTCGGTCGCTAACCCCTTGCGGCGTCGTGCGATAGGACAAACAACACTTGAACGTCTCCGTCGGGGCGTTTCGCGTTGACCACGGGATCGGGGCCGATTTCGCTCTGGGCGGTTGGCCAGCGGGAGTAGCAGGCGGACCTGCGACCGCCGAACTACGGCCGGTAGGCCGGCTTGCGGTCGAGGAGTTGCGTGACGCGCTCTGGCCAACGAGGGCCACGCAAATCCGCTGCGTAGACGAACAGTGCGGGAATGTCGTTGCGCGCGTACGTGGCAACCTTGTGACGGATGCCGGCGGCGTAGCCCGGGACGTCCATCATGCCGGCGTACTCGATGATCAAGCCGTTGTACGTCGGGAGCGAGAAATCAGGATGCCAGATCCGGTGGCGGCCGCGATCGTAAACCAGCGTGGGCTGCTCGTAGAAGAAGGGGATGCCGTAGCGATCGAGAAGTCGGCCGACTTGGGCTTCGCCGCGGGAACGGTACGGCGGTTCAAGTGGGCCAAGGCGGTCTTCCAGGCGGGTAGTCGGCGCGTAGTTCACTCATGATTCACCTCGGCGGCTTGTTGGGCGGCGGCAGCGGCCGCGTCGAACAGCTTCTTCTCCGTTCGCCCGATCAGAGCGATCAACTTCGAGCAATGGTGCTGGGCCTTCTCGGCGGCTTTCAGCACGTCAACGAGTTTCTGAAAGTCGTGTTTGGCCAGCAGCGTCTCGGCCTCCTGCGTAAGGTCCCGGACACGACGCTCCGTGGCGGCGACGAGACGGTCGAGGCGTTCGATCCGCGCGTCAACGTTAAGTTCCTTGAATCGAGCTGCGAGTTCCTTGGCGACCTTGGCCTTCGCCGGGGGCGGCAACTTGCCGATGATACCGCGCAGCTCATCGATGCGGGCGATGTGTCCTCTGCGGAAGAAGTGGGCTTTCGTGCGCAGGCCGGCCATTCGGTTGGTGAGCCAGCCCTCCGCGGGGAGCATCCGGCGAAGCTGGAGCATGATGTCTTCTGCTTCCTGGGGGCGCTCATACAGCGTGCCCGCCTCTTGACGCAGATGGCGAAAGCCGCGCGTCAGCCGGTCGGAGGTGCTGCAGTCCTCGGTGAGGTTACTTATGTCGTTGCGAACGCTGTCGCACTCCGCCGCCGGGACGTGCATGTGCCTCACGTCGCCTTTGCGATGCATGAGGAACGCGAGGATGCCAACGGTGAGGGCTACGCCGGCGATCGTCTGCATGATCTCAGGTGCGCCGGGCCAGTCGATACCCACGGTCCAGCCTACCAGGATACAGGCGCCCAGGGCGATGCCGGCGCCAGCCCAGTTGCCGCCCACGTGGCGGATGGATTGGTAGATCACGCCGGCCAGGACGATGACTGCGAAGCCGACGGCGACCGGTCCGAGATTCCGGATCGAGATGCCGTTGGCTTGCTCCCACCAGACCAGGCCCGCTGAAAGGGCCGCGCCGAGCGATGCCGATACGGCGATGGCTGGGCGCGGGGAGCCGAGGCGTCGGCCAAGCGCGGCGTAGATCAAAGCGGTGAAAAACGTGAACGAGAGAGCGAAGTCGGCGAGCACCGTCTCCAGCCAGTCACCGGAGAGCAGGTATTCGACAAGGTTCGAGCGGGCCATGCGCAGGCTGAAGGCCCGCTCCTATATATATGTTGCGGTTCACGCCGCCTCCGGCATGGCGGGCGGCCGGGGCGCCCACCGCGCGGGGGGCTCGTGTTGTTACGCGCGAGGGACAGGAAAGACATAAGTAGGACCACGGTTTACGCATGGGGCGGAGTTGACGCGTCCCATGGATATTGCGGCGTACTTGGAGCAGCAGAAACGGCACATCGGCCAGGAGGCCCGGTTCGTTCGAGATTTCTCGGTCTTTGATTTCGACTACATCCCCGAACAGCCGTTGATGCGAGAGGAGAGCAAGCTGCTCATCGACGACATGCTCCGCTTCGAGATCAGCGGGATTCCGACGCACTACGCCATCATCGGCAGCCGAGGCTCGGGGAAGACGCTGACGCTGAAGTACCTCCAGCGCGTCATACCCGGCCAGACGAAGTTGGGCGTGGTCTATGCGAACTGCCGGCAGCACAACACGAGCTTCAAGATTCTGGCCCACCTGCTTGGGGTCCAGGCCCGCGGGGCCAGCCTGAGCGAGCTGTTTACCGCGTTCTGCGGCAAATGCACGGGTAGCACCGTCGTCGTGCTGGACGAGGTCGACCTGATGAGCCCCAAGGACCGCCGGCGGGAGATCCTGTACCTGCTGAGCCGAGCCGAGCGGCCGTTCATGGTCATCATGTTGTCCAACAACCCGCACGTGCTCAAGGACCTGGACCCCGCGACGCGCAGTAGCCTGCAGCCCATGCCGCTGCACTTTCGCAACTACGATGCCCAACAGATTGGACAAATCCTGCAGGATCGAGCCCAGCGCGGCCTCAAGCAGTGGGATGAAGGCCACCTCGCGGAAATCGCCGGCCGAACGGCCAGCAAGACAAACGCCGATGCCCGCGTGGCGATCAAGACGCTCTACTACACCGTGACCAAGCCCGGCGACGATCTGGCCGAGAGCTTCGAACGCGCTCGCCGGGACGTTGTCATCGACTTGATCAACGACTTGTCGGATTCGACGCTCATGATCCTGTGGGCGGTCGTCACGGCCCGGACAGACTTCGCAAAGGAGGTCTACAACCGGTATCGCCGGCACTGCCAAGCCCGTGCGGAGAAGCCCTTCAGCTACGTCTACTTCTATTCGAATCTGAGCTACCTGCAGAGCGTGGGGCTCGTGGCCCTGGTTTCAACGAAGCTCGGCCGCACATACACGAACCGCGTCCTGCTCGCGTTTGATCAGCCGGTGGTGGAGCAAATCTGCCGGCTCCGGTTCGGTTCATGAGCTGCAAGCGGTTGGCGCGGCAGAGGCGGCTCCCACCAATAGTAGTATGTGCGGAGTTAACGCGTGGGCGGCTGGGGATGAACGATCCTTCCCTCACGGCATTCTGTTGTCACGGCCTCGTGGTTGCAATCTGACTACTGATAACCCTTCCATATTGAAAGGAATAGAAGAAGGAGAAGGAAAGGAGGTTCGGAGGAAAACCCGCAACGAATCGAGCGTCACGCGTAAACTCCGCATAGTCTACTTCCCGCGCGCTTTTCCGATCGCGGTGCTCCGTTCAGTCGCGCCATTCTTACCACGTCAGCGGGGCAGCATAGCTTTATATACCTGAGGGCCCGCACAGGTCCCTTGAGGTGATACGAATGGGAAGAGGAAGGCCACCGGCCTGTATCCACTGCGGCTCGACAAACTCGATCAGCAAGGGCGTGCGCCGCACAAAGACGATGGGTGACCGGCGTCTCCGCGTCTGCAAGGACTGCAAGCGGAAGTTCACGCCACGGCACCAGAGCAAGCAGCCGGCAGCACCCGCTGCGGAGCCCGCCGGCGCCCCAGCCCCCGATGGACCGCAAACGGATCATTGAGCGAGCGCTGGGGCTAATCCAGGCGGTAAGTCGATACGCCGAGCGGGCTCGGCTGTTCTTCTACACGGTCGTGCTCGCGGAGTACCGCTGCCCCGCCTGTGGCGGACGGCTGGCGATGCGATGCGAAGGCCTATGCTCCTGCACGTCATGCGGTCGCGAGTTTGATCCGACGATCGCCTTCCAGGCCTGTTCGGCCTGCGGCGGGCAGCCCCGTTTGCAGGTACGACGATATGTCTGTGCGCGCTGCGGCACCGAAGTTGCGTCGCGGTTCCTGTTCGACGGACTCGTGTTCGACGCCTCGTACTTCCGTCAGCGGATGGCCGAGTTCCGTCAGCGGCGTCGCGATCTGCGTGAACGTGTCCGCACAATGCTGGCCGACAGCCGGTCAGACGTGGTGCATCCGCCCGCGGCCGATCTGGGCAGCGTTCCGGGCCTGCTGACCGCCCTGGACGCGCTGACGTCGATGCATGATGCCACATCGACGCTCGACTCGCGCCAGCGCTTCGACTTGGCACGCTACGAGAAGCACGTGCAAGCCCATCTGGGCGCGCTCCCCGTCAGCATGGGGGAGATACCGCCGCTCAGTGAAGACGTCCGCATGGACCGCATTGGGCGGTTCATCGCGATCATATTCCTGGCCCACGCTGGCCTGATCGACATCTGGCAGGCAGGGCCCGAGATCATGGTGATGAAACGTGAAACTGACCGAGAAGGACAAGAGCTTCCTGGAGAACCTCCGGAAGCTGATGGAATCGAAGGACCTCTGGGTGGAGCTGAGGCCTGACCGACCGAGCTACCTGGTGCTGCGCGGAACGTACGGGGACAAGGTTCACCAGGCGTTCCGCATGACCCGGCAAGGAGTCCGGTGGCGCTTCCAACGCTTGCTCAGCGACATCTATGTCTCCGCCTTCGAGACCATCCTGTTCATCGAGAAGACGTTCGGCTCGCATCTGCGCGAGGACGCGATCCGGATCAGCCAGGAGCGCTACGCGTTGCGGCAGGAGATCACGCGAACCGGCTTCCAAAGTGCCGATTGGCTCGTGTCTCGTCGAGAAAACGAACCGTAGTGGCCCCACGACCGCGACATCACAATGTAAAGGAGATTGCCCTCCGCGAATCCTCCGCGGCCAACCTGCCAGAGATACAGCGGGGCGGCCTCATTTGGCCGTGAATCCCCCTTCGTAAACTCCATCCGCCCGCTCTGACCCGGTTTTGGGTGCGTAGCTGGTTTGCGACCACCGCTGGTCCCCGATTTTAACATCGGCCGTCTCACCGGGTCCCGCGGCGATGGCCGAATTCGATACGAAGACCCCACCCTGAAAATGACGTCCACCAAAATCGAGCTATCGTTCAACAAGATCAACCGCCTGGCCGACTTGGCTGACCTGGCCGAGTTGCTCTTTCCCGGCAACCGCAACCAGCAGCACGCCTTCCTGGTCATCTGGATTTCGCTGAAGTGGGCGGACAACCGCATAGTGCCCAATCTGGCGGCACCGGCAAAGAGGCACGGTGTCTCGCGTCGCACCCTGGAACGCGTCCGGGCGAAGATGCGGCGGATGGGTTTGATCGATCATGTCTCTCGCTTCAGTGCCGAATCGGGATACCGCGAGGGGTGGACGCTGTCCGCGCGCTTCGAGCGCGCCCTGCGGACTCTGGCGGAGAAGGTCGTGCGGGGCAAGCAGTCGGCCGTCGGGACGAAAGACAAGGACGAGTTTCTACTGCAGCTGGCCGCTGCGCGGCTTGGCGACGATGGCGTTTCAGCCTTGCCCCTTCAACCGAATCACAACAACGGAGGTGAGATGCAATGAAGATGGAGAATCCGTCCGCGATGTGGCAACGTGCGCTACCAGTGGTGCTGCTGCTGATTCTGATTGCCCTCGTGGCCATCGGGGCACTGTTGCTGCAGCTCAAGCGAGACATAGTCCGCTGCGCCGAGGAGGGCGCTCGTGCGGACGATCTGCCCTGTGCGGCGTTACCGACACGCTTCGTGCTCGGGGCCCCTGAGTGCGCCCAGAAACTCCTGGATGCGATGAACATCAGCAACGTGCGTGTGCGGGCCGGCGACACAACTTGAAGGTGGGTGGTCGGGGAGCCGAAGCTCGTGTGATGCCTTCCAGATCAGCCAACCGACCGCTCCATGCCCCTCGTGTTCGGGCAAGCCGGGCCCATCTCGTGCGCCCAGCAGGGAAAACGGGCTATTCCTAGAGCAATCGGGAGCATCCCGCCCGTGCAACAAGGGCCCCGCCGGCCCCGTTCGCCCGCCGATACCGGGCAAGAGCGTGAAAACGCCGGTCGCGAAAGGCGCTTGGCGGGGTACAATGCCTTTGCGAGGCCCGGCAGCCGACCCGCGCCACGCCATCTGACAAATGTCGGGTAAATGGGAAGTCCCATATGAGAGCTGTCAAACCGATGCTGTTTGTATGTCTGCTAGTCGTAGGCACGTTCCAAGGTTGCATGTGTTACCCGACGAGCCTGATCGTCGATGCCGTGATCGAGGTCCAATTACCCCCGAACGGAAACGCTGCCGCACTTGTGGTCGACCAGAGCCGAATCCCCGGCGGCTTGAGCGCGCTCCTCCTGGATCAGTCCGTCTCCCGACCCAACCTCGATAGTGTGATCAACGGGATCTACATGAGGGAGTTTGGCCAGGATGTGGACTTCATAATGCTGGTCGTTAACGACACCATGTCTGAGTACTGGGGTCGGTTTCAGGACAACGAGGCGTTCTATCAGTCCGTGCGTTTCCCGGATCGCGGGATCGGTGACAACGATCGAATCGACAGGGAAGTCGGTCCCTCCTCCTTACGAGGGTACCCCGTTCTGCTGTACCGTGAGCTGTTGGTCACTGGCGCTGCGCTTCATGAACTGGGCCATGCCTGGGCAGTTTACCTTACGGGGCCGCCGTCACTGGTCGCTGCTATTCATCCACCTGATGCAAACGAAAGCGAGGGCCACTGCGCGTATCATTGGAACAATGCCAACGTTGACGGCTTGATGGGAGGTTGGAGTCCCCTTCGCGGGGTGTGCGATACGTGCGCGTATGTTCCCCCCGTGCCCCTTCGACAGGAGTTCGCTCCGCTTGAGTTGTATCTCATGGGCCTGGCGGAGCCGGAAGAGGTGCCCCCGCTTCGTGTTATGCCCTACGACGTGCGGCCGACAATTGATCTCGGCCAGTTTCCAGCGGGGACCGAAGTCGTCACTTGTCGTCTGACCGAAAGTGGGGAATACGCTGACTGTACTCCAGGGGATGCATATTTGGAGACGGTCCTTCGATTGGGAGAGTGGGGCGGAGTGCGCCTTTGTGCTCCGACCGAGACTGGCGAGGATGACTGTGGCGAAGTCGTGTTTTGTCGTCGGACAGAGACTGGAGACTATGTTGATTGTGTTGCAGGAGATGACTTATCGAACCTGATATCGGAACTCATATGTGTCGACGACAAGGGCAACCCGTTGTCATCGGCGGCGTTTGAGGCTTTGGTTACGACCATAACCATCGACGACATTATAGAGCACAACGGAGCGCGCATCCCTTCTGTGAAGGATTCTCCCAAACATTTCCGAATTGCTCTTGTGGTGTTGTCTACGACCCCGCTCACGGACAACGATTGGGACTTCTACGAGCGTGCGATCGATTTCTTCGCAGCGCCGCAACACCGATCCGCCACGGCCTCCTTTCCTGAAGCGCTACACCCTGATTTTCACAGCTTCCTTATCGAACAGGAGTCGAGGACCCCTGACCAGCCGTTCCTCAACTTCTATATGGCGACGGACGAGCGCGCAACGGTCGAGTTCGTGACACTTGTGAGTGACTAACCCTTAAGCTGAGTGATTCCGATTATACAGCCTGACTGCGACCGAGGCCCGCTCCTTCCCATTGGCCGGACGCGCCACGGCGTCCTCCAGGAGTGGAGTAGCGCGGGTCGGCGACACAACTTGACGGGACGTGGTCGAACAACCCGCGCGCTCGGCAGCCCACGAGAGGCTAACGCGGGGCATCAGCATCGAACTCGTTCAAGAACACATCTGCATCTGCGTACCGATCGAAGCGGCGTTCCTGCTGGCGAAACTCGGTGGTGTGCGCAACCGCGCGCCGGCGGCTCCAGTCGACGCCCAGCTTCTTGTGCAACAGCTCGTGGTGCATGACGTAGTCGAGCACGTATTCTGGGACTTCTGCGGGGTCGAGTGAGCAGCTGATCATCACGGTGTCGCGAATGAGGTCATAGTGCCCGAACTTCCAGCCCGTGAACGTCCGGCTCCACGTGAGCCGGGGGTGAGACAGCGTGCCTTCAAAATACCGCCCGTTCACCCGCTCGAATGCCGCGAACAGATCGCGGTGTACACCGATGGGTTCCTCTTCCGCGCCGCACAGAGCGTCCAGCTCGGCCTGGATGCCCTGATACGCGTCACCCCACGTCGCCGCGAGAACGGCTTGCCGACCAGCGCCCTCGCAGGTTGCGCGGCCCAACCGCCCAAACTCACACTCAGAAAAACTGATCATCGGCGTGGGCAGAGCGATCTTGGTGCCCTCTGCGTGGTCACGTGCCTGGAATAGCCCGGCAATCGGTCGAAACTCGACCAGCGCCGGCGGCTGGAACCGTCCGGCGTGGCGTAGCGTCAGGTCAAAAGCGGAGCGCGCCCGCGCCACCGCCGCAACATACGCGTCAAAGTTGGGTCGTTGACAGAAGTACGCCAGCCAGGTCCGAATCGTTTGGGATTGGGCGGTGAGCTTGCTGGCTTCGACTTTGTGCGCCGCCAGTTGGCGCTCGATGGTCTGGCTGGTCGAGCGGATCGACGCGTACATCCGTTCGTGTTCGTCAGATGTCGATTCCCGAGCCAGTTGCAGCAGAAGGCTTGTCCAGAACGCCTTGAGCCCGACAAGCCGGATATCCTCCTTTCTTGCCTGATCCGGTTGGTCGGAATCAGTTCCGCCACACGGCGTTTCCGAATCGAGATCGATCCGAAGGAGAAACTCGTACGCCCTTCGGCTAG
>JAFGQA010000105.1 GCA_016935885.1 Phycisphaerae bacterium
CGTGTAGGACACTCTCCGTTGAGGCACTGGCGGACAAGCCGCCAGTGGCACCCGTTGGGTCCTTCGGCGCATTGCCGCCTAGACTGTCATGGACCCCCTTGGCTAGTGGATGCGCACAAGCTCGACTTGAGTGGCTGCAGGGATCGTGTACAATGTTAGGTTCAATTGATCGTAAGGAGTAGACAGATGTCCGTGGACATAACGCCGGGTAGCACGGTTGATGTTAAGGTTACGAGGACGCCCACGAATCAGCGGGCAGCCAAGACGCTTTCGCGGATCTTTGCCAAGGCTCCCGCGCATCGCAAGGCCCGCCAGTTACGCAAGAAGCTGCTGGCGTACACCATGGATCCTCGTCGACGGGGCGGCCGGATTTGGCGGGTTCGTCAGAAGGCACCGCGGCTGTTTCAACCCGTGCAAGGAGACGCCTGTTCCGTGCTCGCCACCTGCGACGTGATAGGCGATCTGCGGAGCGTCGAGACGTTCGTCGAGGTCAGTGCGGCAACATAGGAATACGGTCGTCGTGGGGGTTGTGGACACGTTGTCTTCCGTCGCCGGTGTCGCAGGCGTGTCACTCCAAGGATACAGCACAATGCCGTGGGCGAGATCATGCCGATTCCGCATAGACCGACGGGTGCAGGCGGCACCAGTTCTTCCGGCGCGGCAGAATCAGGTCCACCGCTGTTAGGGCGCGGTTCGGGGTCACTGTCCGCGGGCGATGCCACGTCAGCGTCAGGACGTATTGCGGGCGTGTCATCGGGGGCTGGTTCGTCCGGCGAGGGCGAAGCCGCATCGACGGGCACGTCGTCCGGGGGGCCTTCAGCCGCTGGGATTCCAATCGAGAATTCTCCCAAGTAATCAACGACGGCCCACACACAGTCGCCCACAGGATCGGCACCGTGGCGCCCGATGTCACAGCGCGCCGACCGAACGGGGAATGAACCCTGTTCAGCTTCCGCCAATCCCGCAAGGTTCCAGACCTGCTGCTCCGCGTTGAACCGGTGGAGTCGAAGCTCGTTTTCGTCCATCGAATCCAACTCGGCTTCGCCGTAGTACATGACAACAACGGCCACATACGATCCTGGCTTCATCTCCGACGCGGCCAACATGCGACGGCTAAGATCCGGCGTTGCCGCCAATCCATCAGACCTCGCCGCGGTGCCATCCTCGTATAGCTCGCCGGTGACATTTTGCCCGGCCGCGCCGTCGGAGATTCTGATCTCGCCGCGTGTGTGCGGGGCATCGATTTGAAGTGCCATGAACAAGCGGCCTTCGACGTTGACCGGCAGGCTGAGCCTCGATGCAATGGCTTCGACGAGCACGGTGTCGCCGATGGCACATCCGGCGCCGTTGGCGTCCGAGACCGTCACGCGAATCTCGTACGTCCCCACTGTGTCGGGCGTGAAGAGCGGATGCTCGACGTCCGTCGCGCTCAGTTGGGACGGATCTCGCGAGGGCCCACTTACGATCTCCCACACATAGCTGAGCGGTTCATCGCCGCCGCCAGCCACGGGAATCGCGCCCAATCGGCGGGACGAGCGAAATGCCTCCGTGGTGAAGTCCTCGCCGGCGTCGACCGTCATCGTCGTGGCGCGAACGGTGATCGAGTCGCCGGCCGTGCAGGGCGGCGAGCCGGAATCCGTGACCGTCAAACGCAGCGTGTAGTTGCCCGTCGAAGAAGGCGTGAACAGGGGAGACGCGTCGAAGTTGTGTGGATCGCTGAACTGGCTCGGGTCCACGCTGGGACTGCCAGGCTCGATCGACCAGACGTACGTCATCTCGCCAGCGCCGCCCTCAACGCTCGGCGACAGGCGAACGCCACGACGTCCGACGCATAAGGTCTGCTCGCCGCCGGCGTCAACCGTCAGTGCCACAGCGGTGACACGCACGGTGGCGGTCTGTTCACACGGCGGCGTGCTCGAATCGCGAACGGTCACGCGAAGGACGTAAGCGCCGAGCGACGTGGGCGAGAACGTGGGACTCGACGCATTCGGCCCCGGGCCTGTGAACTGAGACACGTTGGTATTCGGGCTGCCGTCGTCGATCGACCAGGTGTAGGACAACGGCTGCGTTCCCGGCGCGGTGATCGTGACCACGAGCGGGTCGGACTCGCCGCTGACACACATGGCGAAGTCGTCGGGCGGCTTGATCCCAAGCTGCATCACATCAACGGTCAGTGTGTCGGTGGCGACGCCGCTCGGGTCGTTGGCATCGCGGACGGTCATGTGCAGGATGTACCGTCCAGGTGCCTCGGGCGTGAAGGTCGGATTCGCGATTCGCGGTCCGCCGCCAGTAAACTGATCCAAAAAGGTGCTGGGGCTGCCTTCGTCGATGGTCCAGGCGTATGTGTATGGCTCCACGCCGCCGGTTACATCGGGTGATAGTGCCGCGCTCGTGGCACCGAGGCAGATGGCGAACGGTTCGCCAGCATGAGCGGACATCGTCCTCGCCGTGACCAGCACCGTATCCGTCGTGACGCATGGCGGCCGATTGGAATCGGAGACGACCAACTCGATCTCGTAGGTTCCTTCAAGGGTGGCAATGAACCTGGTGTGCTCGCCGGCGGGGTCGAGAATGGTGCCGCCCGCCGGCCCGGAAACCACGTGCCACAAGAACGTGTATGGCGGCGTGGAACCGACAGCGACTGGATTACCACCGAGTGGCCGCGAAGCCTGACCTGTGCATATCGTGAACGGCCCGCCTGCGTCGGCCAGGTACGGCGGATCGCACTCGTCCGGCACGCCGTTGTGGTTGCAGTCGTTGCCGTCGAGTTGGCACTCGTCCGGCACGCTGTCGCCGTTGCAGTCCTGGCTGGTCTCGACGGCCATGTCGCAAGTATCCGGAACGCCATTACCGTTGCAGTCCTGGTTTACGACGCCATCACCGTCCGGGTCAGCCGGGTCGATGTCGCACTCGTCGGGAATACCGTTGTGGTTGCAGTCCTGGCTGACGACGCCGTCGCCGTCGGGGTCAGCCGGGTCGATGTCGCAGTCGTCGGGAATACCATTGTGGTTGCAGTCCTGGCTGGTCCCGGCGGCGATGTCGTCGGCATCGAGTTGACCGTTCTCGTTGCAGTCGCAGGCGCCGACGGTGACAGTCAGCATGGCGGCGTTTGTGGTAACGGGTGGGCCACAGGCACCGTGTACGATGCAGCGGTACGCGCCCGCTTGTTCGTCGCCAACATCCGAGACTGTCAAGACGCTGGTCGTTGTGCCGCTCACGCCGCTGCCTTCGGTCAGGTCCTCGAACGCCGGGCCACCGTTGAACTGCCATTGATATGTCACCCCCGAGCCCGTCGTGGCCACTGTGAAGACAACCTGCGTGGTGGGGCAGGCGGACCTATCCACTGGATGGGTCTCGATCGCCAGGACGGCGCCGATGGTCAAGGTGGCCGACGAGCTGGTGGCCGGGGCTCCGCAACGGCCAGATACAAGG
Source organism: Phycisphaerae bacterium (assembly GCA_016935885.1). The sequence continues at coordinate 3,433 of JAFGQA010000105.1, forward strand.
CAGCGGTACTGGCCCGTCGCCGCTTCGGTGAGGTTGCCAACGGACAGTACATTCGTCGTGCTCCCGGCGACGTCGACACCATCCACGATGTCTGCGAAGCCGCCACCACCGTCGAACTGCCATTGGTAGGTCAACTCCGTCCCCATTGCCGCGATGCTGAACGTCACCTGCTCGCCGGGGCAGACCCACTGCTCCGGCTGAGGTTCGGTGACGATCTCCGGAGGGGCGCCGACCGTCAGTGTTGCGGTCTGGCTGGTGACGGGGTTGCCGCAGCGGCCCGCGACGACGCAGCGGTACGTGCCCGCGTGCGCCGCAGCGACGGCGGCTATTGCCAGCGTATCGGCGCTGGCACCACTGACGCCGTCACCGTCTTCGAGAACGTGGTAACCGGTGCCGCTGTTGAATTGCCATTGATAGGTCAGTTCAGTCCCGGTCGCGGCTACGGCAAAGGAAACGGCGTCACCCGCGCAAGCCGACTGTTCGGCAACCGGGTGCGTGTCGATCTGGACGGCGGTCCATACCGTCAACTCCGCGGCGTCCGTCGTGATCGGTGCACCGCCGCGACCGGAGATGACGCAGTGGTACAGGCCGGATGCCGCGGCCGTCACGTCGGTGATCGCCAGCGTTGCGGTGGTCGAGCCGCCGACGTTGGCACCGTCCACGAGGTCCTGGTAGCCGCCGCCGTCGTCATGTTGCCATTGGTAGGTTAGTTCGGTTCCCGTCGCGACCACAGTAAACGTCGCCTCGTCGTCCGGGCAAGCCGACTGATCCACGGGCTGTTCGGTGATCTGCGGAGCAAGCCTGACAACAAGGCTGGCAGTCTCGGACGACACGCTGCCGCACTCGTCGGCGACCGTGCAGCGATACTCGCCGACGTGCTCGGCATCCACGGGCTCGATCTGTAGCGCGCCCGTCGCCGCGCCGCTGATGGGCCCATCGTCGACCAACAGCTCGCCATCCTTGTACCACTGATAGCCCAATGAACCCGTGCCGGCGGCGACCACCGCGAACCAAGCCGCTTCGCCTTCGCAGACGTCCCGGTCCTCGGGCTGCTCCGAGATCGTGGGGCCTTCGTGAACCACCAACGCGGCAGCCTCGCTCGTGATTGAGCCGCAGGGGTTCGTGATGGTGACGTTATAGCCGCCGACATCTGCCGTGGTCACCGGGTCGATCGTGTACTCGGCGTCGGTCGCGCCCTGGATATCAACGCCATCCTTGCGCCATTGGTAGGCCAGTGGGGCGAACCCGTCCGCGACAACCGTGAACGTCACCGCCCCGCCCTCACAGACCGATTGATCGGTCGGCTGTTGCGAGATCTCCGGAGCGATGCCGGTCTCGCACTCGTCTGGAATCGTGTTTTCGTTGCAGTCCTGGCTTTGATCGCTGGCGATGTCACATCTATCCGGGATACCGTTGTCGTTGCAGTCCGGATCACAATCGGCAGTGCAGAAGAACGGCCCGCCCGCGGCAGCACTGTTCTCGTCTATCTCACATTCGTCCGGGATCGTGTTGTCGTTGCAATCCTCGCTATGGTCGCCAGCGATGTCGCAGCTATCTGGGACGCCGTTGCCGTTACAGTCTGGGGCACAATCGGCCGTGCAGAAGAAAGGGCCCCCGGGGGCAGTGCTGTTCTCGTCTATCTCGCATTCGTCCGGAACGCCGTTATCGTTGCAGTCCTCACTGACCATGCCGTCACCGTCGGGATCCGTGACGTCGACGTCGCATTCGTCCGGAACGGCGTTGTCGTTGCAGTCGTCCGTTGCGACGATGGCGCCCAGCAGAAACTGGCCGACTCCTGTTGCGCTACCCGTAATGGCGTTTGCGACCGTGTCGAGGCTGCTCGTGATGTCGGCGGACGAACCGGGGCCGGCGTCGTATCGAAATAGGCGCAAGTCAGCCTCGTCGATGCCGAGCGATGCCAACTCGGCCTCGTCATATGTCACGATGATGCCGACGTTTGTCGGATCCGGAAAGGTCGCGGTCGTCTCGACAGTGAAGCCGTAGCCCAGGAAACCGGCCGGCAGCGCGCTTTGCGCGATGCCGTCGAACCCGCAACGCCCGCTGCCGGTCGGAAAGGCACTCGTCTCGCCAGTCACCGTGACGGTCTCGAAGACGAGCTGCACGGCGGTGCACGCGCCGCAGGCGGACGGCAGGTCGCCAACAACAACGTCCGTCCCGCTGGGCGTGTAGCCCGGCGCGGCCTCGGCCCATTTGGCGATGTTCCGCAGGAACGCGCGATGATCCTGGCCGTCCTGATCCAGGTTCTGTCCGAATATCGAGGCATCACAAATGAATGCCACGCGGCCGGCAGCGCAGAAGCCGCTGCCAGGATCCAGAAGGCCCGCGAACGTACCGGTCTGAGGGGGATCCTCCTCGTTCACCCCGACGAACACGTCCGCCACATCGGCGGCACTATCGAACAAGCCGTAACCTGCATCGGCGGCGATCAGCGCGACCGAGCCGTGTGGGCCTGTTACAACAGGGTGGCTGGCTTGTGTGGGAGCCGGTTCGAGGCCTGGATTCAGGTTCCCGACAAGCTTGGCCATGCCGAAGGCGGCGAGGAAAGAGTTGTCTCCCGTGTTGTACACGTCGGCGTCGCCGATCCAGATCACGGCACCGCCGTTGATCAGATATTGGAGCACATCGAGCCGCTCCTGGACGGTGTAACTCGCAGACGCATCCAACAACGGCAGCCATACGACGTGCACCTGGCTCAGCACGAGCGGTTCCAGGGATGGCAGCACGACGATGCCGTGGCCGTCCTGTTCGAGGGCAAGTCGGGCCTCGGAGGAACTCGAGCCCAGCAGGCTCAGGTACTCCACTTGGCGACCGTCGGCGAGCACGCCGATGTCGGCCGCACCGGCAGGTCCGCTCATCGAAAAACACATGGCAGCCATTGTGGCTGCAACCAACGACTTGCCCCAGAACCTCGCGGGGCACGGACCCCTCGCCCGTGTCCTCAGAACTGTAGCACAGCGCGGCCTTCGGCTGCAACCAACGTGTGGCACGGGCGTCCCGCCCGTGACCCCACCGGCGAGACGCCGGTGCCACAGTTCTAGCTTCTGGTTTAGGGAATAGCCACACAACGACCCAACATGTAATCGCGTTTTCATACCGTGAGAATCGGCACAGTGTATCGGTTGAAAGAAGGAAAGACAGGGACTTGGCGCGGCTGCTGCAATGCCTATTGGGCGCGTACGAATTCCAGCTCGTCGCGAATCGGAATGCCATATTCCCCCACGCGCGGGATCTGCGGTTTCAGCTTGCGGCTCGCCTCGATCGCGCCGATGTGCGCCGCGGCCAATACGAAGCCGCGGCGCTGGTAAAATCGGATCGCGTCGACGTTGTCGTTCGTTGTGATCAACCACAATCGACGATCGCCCGCGACGGCCACGATGGCGGAAAGCAACGCGGTTCCCACGCCGGCGCGGCGCCGCAACGCGTCGATCGTGACCAGCTCACACGAGTCGTCTTCGAGGCGATATGTGGCGACACCGACGCGATCACCTTCGATTCGCGCAATGAAACCAGGCAATTCCGCAACACGATGGGCCTTGCCGCGGCTGATGACAACCTCGCTACCCCATAGCTCGGTCGCGTGCGTGACGAGCCAGGGTCGCTCCTGTGGTGTCAACGGCGTGACATCGATCTTGTCAGACACGATCTATCCTCGCTGCGGACGATGGAACTGCGTCTCCATTCCGGCCGTCTCGAATCCACGGTCTACCAGGAGCAACTCGCCGGCACCATTGTCCGACTTGACAGAAGGCACCATGACGCACGGCAAAACTCGCCGGGCCCTCCGCAGGAAGTGCGCGGTCCACCGCTCCAGTGCCCTCCGATTGGAGGCTTGCTGATACAATCCCCGATCGCATTGCCGAACCGCTGAGGCCATTCGCTGACCCATCACGGTGGTACTCTTTCCAGTGACCTGCCGCACGCATCACAGACACGTTATACTAACGCGTGGAATGTCAAATGCTCAACACACGTGATGAACCACCTGCCGCGCGCCCGATTGCGCGCCCGCTGTCGTACGCGGCTCCCGCCCCCAATGCGATCGAGGCGTCGTACCCGATTGTCGCCATGCCTCGCTCGCGGGCGGCGGTCGACGTGGCCGCGATGCTCTGTGTCTTTGCCGTAGCTCACGTGTTTCTGGGCTTCTCCGGCCTGACAACCCGGCTTACAGAGCTTTGGCCGCTGTTCGGCATGTTCTCGACGAACATCCTGCTCGGCGTGACAACGCTCGGCGCGATCTGGGCGGTGTTGACGCTTCGCGGGCAGTCGCTGGCAACGATCGGGCTGAACCGCGCGCCAATAGGGCGGGTGGTCGTGGCGGCGATTGTCGCAGTTCCCGCCTGCTATCTCGCGGGCGCCATCACCAACATGCTGTACATCACGGCGTCCGGCTTCGACGTCGAGGAGTTCTTCGAGGAACGCACCGAATTCCTGGCGGCGATCCCGGACATTCCGCTCGCCTGGGCTCTGCTCGTTTCAATATTCGTGGGTGTTCACGAGGAGGTCTTCTTCCGTGGTTTCCTGCTATCGCGTTTACGTACGATCTGCCGCTCCGACGCCGCGGCGATTGTCCTCACCAGCGCGGTCTTCGGAAGCCTTCATTTCTACCAGGGCCTCGCCGGGGTGTTCCAGACCGCTGTGGTCGGAGCCGTGATGGCCATCGTCGTGACCTACGCTCGGACGCTGTGGCCGGCCATCCTTGCGCACGCGGTCTTCGATACGATTGGCATCGTGGTCGCACCGATTCTGTCGGAGGCGATTGAGCGTTTCGAGATGGGCTCTTAACGAAACCTGTGGCGCGTGGCCAAGGCTTGTGCCACGGTGTCGGTATGGATAGGCTTCAAGCCGATCAGACTTGGCTTGCCAACAAGGAGACGGGGCCGACATGGACATCCACGAATTGACGCGAGCACTCAATGTTGACAACGGATCGAAAATCGTCCTGGTCGTGGCCGACGGCTTGGGCGGCCTACCTCAAGCACCGGGAGGCAAGACGGAACTGGAGACGGCCGCTACGCCGAACCTGGACGCGCTGGCGGAGCGGAACGTGTGCGGCCTGGTGTTTCCGGTGCTGCGAGGCATCACGCCGGGGAGCGGGCCGGGCCACTTGGGCCTGTTTGGGTACGATCCGCTGAAGTACATCATTGGCCGGGGCGTTCTCGAGGCGCTGGGCATCGATTTCGACCTTGGCCCGAACGATGTGGCCATCCGCGGGAACTTCTGTACCGTGGACGCGGGCGGCGTCATCACCGATCGCCGGGCCGGTCGCATCCCTACCGAGACCTGTGCGCAACTGGTCGAGAAGCTGCGGGCCATTCGCATCGAAGGTGTTGAGATCTTCGTCGAGCCCGTTCGCGAGCACCGGCTCGTCGTCGTCTTTCGAGGCGAGGGACTGGAGGGTGACGTGGAAGACACGGACCCGCAGCGGGTCGGAGCCAAGCCGTTGGCTCCGAAGCCGCGAAACCCGGGCTCGCGGCCAACGGCGGCCGTCGCTGCCGAGTTCATCCACCAGGCCGGCGAGATCCTCAAGAACGAGCACCCCGCCAACATGCTCACGCTGCGCGGCATCGCAAAGCGCCCGCCCATCCCGTCGATGAAGGAGGTTTACGGGCTCAAGTCGGCGGCCGTCGCCGTCTATCCGATGTACCGCGGACTGGCCCGGCTGGTGGGCATGGACGTGCTCCCGCCGATGGCCGACGTCGGGGAGCAGGTCGCGGCGATGAAGGAGCACTGGGACGCGTTCGACTTCTTCTTCTTCCACTACAAGTACACCGACAGCAGCGGCGAGGATGGCAACTTCGATGCGAAGGTCGGCCACATCGAGAAGCTCGACGCTCAGATCTCCAACATCGCGGCGTTTGGGCCCAAGGTCCTGATCGTCACGGGCGACCACAGCACGCCGGCCTTGCTGAAAGGCCATAGCTGGCACGCAGTGCCGGTGCTCCTCGCCGCCGATACGTGCCGGCCGGACGCAGTCTCGCAGTTCGGCGAGACCCAATGCATCCAGGGTGGCTTGGGGCAATTCGAGGCGAAGTATCTGCTGCCGCTGGCCCTTTCCCACGCCGGCCGGCTCCAGAAGTTTGGGGCGTGATGTTTGCCGTTGCCAGCGTGGGACGAATCAGGCGAACCCACGGCTTCGTCCATCAACCGCCGGTGATTTTCGGCAGGGCGCCTTCGAAGTACATTGCGTGATCAGTTGAATCGTCGGGCACAAAGATGCCTGTGGTGGTGGTGTAGCGCCATCCGTGGGTGTTTGCTCCGGCGGCCGGTCCGTCCACACGTACATCGTTCTTGTCATTGTACAGGTTGCGGGGAAACGCGGTCAGGTACGGGCCGCGTGGACCGGTGGCGTTCAATGCGCCATCGGGATCTGTTCGCCCCAACAGTCGCGTGGCAAAGTTGTTCTTGTCGATGCCTCCGGTTTCCCCTTGGGCGGGTGTCCGGCCGTTATGCTCCAAGATGTAGAGCTCAACCTGCCTGCGGACGATGGTGAGGTTGCTCTGCGTGGCTGCCTCCCGGGCGCCATCGTCTGCATCGGTGAACTGCGGGACGACCACGGCCGCCAGAATGCCCAATATCACAACGACGATGAGCAGTTCCACAAGGGTAAATGCGTGACTTCGCATGGCGGCAATCAGCGAGGGGCAACCGTTGACCATACGAGTCTCATCGGGCGCTTGCGACAGAGGATTTACATCCGGGCGAATGCTCAGGTCATCGGAGGCTGGCCCCGGATACACGACGCCACAACCGTGTCTATAATCCCTTGCCGAAGTAAGGGATTATACGGGGTACTCCGGGTAGCTTACCTACCCGTGCGTCCATCACGTTTGCGGGCGCTGGCAGACAGGCCGGCGGTGGTACCGACACGGCGGGCACTTGCGGACAAGCCGCCTGCACTACTCATGTTGAGGATCTTTGCGGCTCGCGAAGATGGTTGTGGCACCGGCGCCGGTGCCAGCCTTTGGCTGCGGCCGAAGGCTGCGTTCGGGCCCCCGTCCATAGCAGCCCGTGGCAAAACTGTGGCAGGACTGTGGCACCGGCGTCTCGCCGGTGGTTTTCACGGTCAGGAACGGCGTTTCCGAACCGCTGCTTTCCCTTTTGCCACGGGCTGATAGCCTTCGTGCAGTACTCAACAGTCGTTCGGACCGATCACGACGGCTACAATGTGAGGTGAGGTGAAGGCACGGTGGGTCTTGGGCACGTTGTCATCATCGAAGACGAGGCGCCGATCCGGAAGGGCATCGTCGCCGCACTGCGCGTCGCCGGCTACGAGCCGATCGAGGCGGAGGACGGCGAGGCCGGACTGGTGACGGCAAGGCGGCAAGGCGTCGACCTGGTCTTGCTCGATCTCATGCTGCCGAAGATGGACGGGATAGATGTGCTCGAGCAGCTCCGGCGGACGCATCCCACGCTGCCGGTGATCATCCTGACGGCCCGTGGGTCGGAGGATGAGCGGGTCGGAGGCTTCCATGCCGGCGCCGACGATTACATGGTCAAGCCGTTTTCGGCGAGGGAACTGGTGGCACGCGTCCAGGCCGTCCTGCGACGCAGCCCGGAGCGCCCTGCCGTCGTCAAGGAGCTGTTCGTCGGCGAATCGGTTGTGGACCTGGAAAGGCGTGAGGTGCGCCTGGGAGACGGCGGTCGTCAAGTGCTGTCCGAGACGGAGTGCGCGATTCTCAGTCACCTGGCGTCCAATCCAAACCGTGCGGTCTCCCGCGACGAGCTGCTGACACGCCTGTGGGGTCTGAGCGGTTCCGGCATCGAGACGCGGACGATCGACATGCACGTGGCACGGCTGCGATCGAAGCTCGCCGCCGCGAGCGCAAGGTGCGAGAAGGGATTCTCGCACCAGCAAGAACACCAAGGTAAGGACGAACACCAAGATAAGGACGAACACCACGACGAACAGCACATTGTTACTGTCCGGGGTAAGGGCTACATGCTGGGCCCCGGCGTTCGCAGATCCACGTCGTCCGGTGGCGACGCATCCGCCGGAGCCGATAGATGACCTCGCCCCGAACAGCTCGCCGTCATGCGGTCACCGCCATCGCGGTCGTCTCCTTACTGGTCGTCGCAGGCCTGGGCTGGGCGACGCATTTGGCCATCCAGCTTGATCGTGTCGAGGAACTTGCCTCGCGCGAGAGGTCGTTGGACGAAGCCCGGGCGATCGCCCTGTCCAGACTCGACGGCTTGGTCGCGCCGGTGTTGGACCGCGAGCAGGGGCGCCCGTATGAGCACTTTCGGCCCTACTACAAGCCGGCGCACGCTCTCAATGAGAAGGACGGGGCCGAGGTGAGCGGATCGATTCTACTCGAGTCTCCGCTGCTGACGATGCGTGGTCCTGACTGGCTCCTGCTGCATTTCCAGGCGACTGAGACGGACGAGAGCGAGAGCTGGAGCTCGCCGCAAATCGAGGAGGAATCTCGGTTTGCCACACCGGCATCAGTCATTCCGGCGGCCGACCGCCCGCGGCAGGCCCTGGCGGAGAACTGGCTCGCAGCCATCAGGGAGCGGTACACGCCGTTGGAGCTGCTCCAGGAACTCGAACATGTTGTCACCGCCCGCGGTGATGCCATGGGACGCGGTGCGCCCGCCACGGGAAGCGGTATGTCCGAGCCTCCGAGCCGGGACACGAGTGCATCCAACGGCATCCGCCACGGCGCCGCCGAGTTTCTTCGGCGGGGCGCTCGACTGGTCCAATTGGAGAGCGAAGACCGGCCCATTGTGTGCTGGCCCGAGACGGTCGCGTTCGAGAACCTGGAGGCTCCCGTTCCGGCGCCACTGGACACAACGACAACATCCGAACGGTCCCCGATCTGTGTGAGTGTCCTGCCGAGCCCCATGAAGCCCGTCTGGCTGGATGTCACACTGGACGGCCGTAAGCAACTTGCATTCATGCGGACCGTCACCGTCGAGACGGGCAACTTCTGCACATTGCAGGGCGTGCTGATAGACTGGCCCCGCCTTCAAGATGTGCTCGAGACCGAGGTGCGGAAGCTGTTTCCGCAGGCGAGGATCACCCCGGTAGCAACGGATGTGCCCGTCGAACATGGCCTCACCCACACGATGATGCAGACCATTCCCGCGAGGCTCGAGATGGGCGAGTCCGCCACCGCCGAAATGCCGGGGATTTCAACCGGCTTGAAAGCGGGACTGGCGGTGGCCTGGGGTGCGACGATCATGGCGCTGTTTGCCATCGGTTATGGCACGGTGAAGTATGCGACTGACGCGGAACGGCGAATGCGCTTCGCGTCGGCGGTGACGCACGAGTTGCGGACGCCGCTGACGTCTTTCCAACTCTACAGCGACCTGCTGGCCGATATGCCCGTGGAGGACGCCAGGCAGCGGCGTCACTTTGCCGAGACCCTTCGCGGGGAATCGAAGCGGTTGTCCCGCCTGGTCGAGAACGTGCTCGCCTATTCGCGGATCGGCGCCGCGGAACCGGCGTTGCACCTGCGCAAAACGGCTCCACAAGACCTGCTCGATGCGGTTCACTGCTCGGCGACCGGGGAGCATTGCAGGGCGGCCGGCAAGGACCTGGTGGTCGAGAACCGGTGCTCGAACGGGCTGGCGATCGAAACGGACTCGGAGTTCGTCGTTCAGATACTGACCAACCTCGTTGAGAACGCCTGCAAGTACAGCGCCGATGCGGACGATCGCCGCGTCTGGCTGACGGCCTCGGAAGGCCCCATTGGCATGGTCACGTTCGAGGTGGACGACGCCGGATCGGGCGTACGCCCGCACGATCGTCGCGCCGTCTTCCAGCCGTTTCGCCGATCCAATCCGGCCGGCTCGAAGGGCGCAGGCGGCGTGGGCCTGGGCCTGGCATTGTCACGCTACTGGGCCACTTGCCTGGGAGGGCACCTGACCCTGCGGCGCAGCCCGCGCAATGGGACGCGCTACAGCAGCTTCGTATTGAGTTTGCCGATCGGCACTCAGGCCTGACGAGGAATACCGAACAGTGTCTGGCAGCAGCCGACAGGCAATGGTCAGCAAGGCCGTCAGCGGCTCCTTCGCTTACGGGCCTTGCGTTTGTCTCGCTTGCTGGGCTTGAACTTGGGCTTGGACTTGCCCTTGAAGCTGGGCATCTTGCCGCCGGCCATGGACATCTGGGCGAATTGGGAACCGAACTTCATCCGTTCCCTCAGGCCCATGCCGGCCATGTGCTTCATCATGTCGCGGGCTTGGAGGAATTGCTTACACAGGCCGCTGACGTCCTCGGTCTCGGTGCCGCTGCCGCGGGCGATGCGGCGGCGGTGCGAGGCGCCGATGATCTTGGGGTTGGCTCGCTCCTTGGGCGTCATCGAGTTGACGATGGCCTTCATGCGCGTGACTTCGCCTTCGTCGATCTGCATGTCGGCCTCGCGCATCATGCCGCCGACGCCGGGGATCAGCTTGAGCATGTCCTTGAGCGACTTGCCGCCCATGACCTTGTCCATCTGACTGATGAAGTCTTCGAGCGTGAGCTCCCCCTTCTTCATCTTGGCTTCGAGCTTGGCGGCCTCCTCGGCGTCGACCGCTTTCTGTGCCTGCTCAACGAGGGAGACGATGTCGCCCATGCCGAGGATGCGGCCGGCCATGCGCTCGGGGTGGAATTCCTCGAGTCGGTCCAGCTTCTCGCCAACGCCGATGAACTTGACCGGCTTCTGGACGATGCTCTTGACGGACAAGATGGCCCCGCCACGCGTGTCGGAGTCGAACTTGGTGAGGATGACGCCATCGAGCTCAAGGCGCTCGTTGAAGTTCTTGGCGGTATTGACGGCGTCCTGACCGGTCATGGCGTCGAGGACAAGGTAGATCTGGTGCGGGGAGACGGCCCTGGCGACGTTGCCGATCTCAGTCATCAACTCCTCGTCGATGGAGAGGCGTCCCGCAGTGTCGAGGATGACGACGTCGATGAGCTTCTTCCTCGCGGATGACACGCCGTTCCGGCAGACCTTGACCGCGTTTTGGTGGCCACGTTCGGCGTGTACCGCCACGTCAAGCTGCTGGCCGAGGACCTCGAGCTGGTCGATGGCGGCGGGGCGTTTGAGGTCGGCGGCGACGAGCATCGGCTTCTTGCCGAGCCCGATGCAATACTTGGCGAGCTTCGCGCAGGTCGTGGTCTTACCTGAGCCTTGCAGGCCGGCCATGAGGATGATCGTGGGCGGGTCCGACACCCAGGGGATGCGCGAGTCAACGGGCCCCATGAGGTTGATCAGCTCGTCATTGACGATCTTGATCATGACCTGCTCGGGGTGCAGGGTCTTGATGACCTCGGCACCGATGGCTTGCTCGGTGACCTCCTTGGTGAAGGACTTAACGACGTCGAGGTGGACGTCCGCCTCAAGCAGGGCGGTGCGGACCTCGCGCATGATCTCGCGGACGTTTTCCTCGGTGATCTTTCCGCGCCCGCTCATCCTGCGGAAGACGTCGTTCAGGCGGTCTGTGAGGGCGTCAAACATGGGTGCTCGGTTCTTTTCGAGTGTCTTCGGGTGGGAGAAGCAAGCTCAACAACCGCACGATACGTTTGAAACGGAGAGGATTCAAGCCGAGGCGGTTGACGCCATGCAGCTACGAACAAGGGCGAGGAGCAAGTCTGCCTGTCGCTGCTGGCCAGTGATGCAGAGCAAACACGCTCGGTGTTGTGGGGACGTTTGGCAATCGCAAGGGGTGGCCGCGAGCGCCCTGCGCCGCGCCGTAGGAGCGAAGCGCGGGCACGTCGGTCCGCGCATGAGTCCGAGAAGCCAGTGGATGGGAGATGGAGGTCGTAAGGACCCGGAGGAATCGGGTGTTCGGTCGTAAAGGCTTGTCTTGCAGTGGGTTACCGTTCCATGTTCCGCGTTGGCTTCATCTTGGGTTGGTGTGCGGGTTTTTCCGCAGTTCCTCGAGAAACAAGGGTTTTTTGAGGAGGATTGCCGCATGTTCATGCGTGGTCGGGACTTGTGAATCTCGGCGCGGTGAGACCTGTAACTATAGTTGTCACAAATACTTATGGATTGTGAGGATTGCGCAAGAAAGCTCAAAGATCCGTTGACACCCGTTGGGCGCTTTGATAGAGTTGCGCCCGTTCTCGCGGTTCCTGCTCGCAGACCGGAGAGTTGCACAGACGAGGCTTACCGCCACGAGCATCGGCTTCTGTAGCCGTGGCGCTCCTCCGGGTCGGAAGTGAGATCTGACCCGGAGGTTTTTTTTGCGCCGTTCACGCTGCGTTGTCCGCGCCGCGCGCTTGTCGAACGTTTGCAGTGTGGCATGTTGGGCATAGCATTGGCGCGGAGGTGATGATGAGTCAGGCCGAGCATTGCGGCGCATTCATAGGCCAGGTCGTGCGACGCCGTATGCCCTGTCGAGCGCACTTCGAGCTGACGCTTTTCGTGGAGGGGTTTCCGTCTGCCACACCCGGACAGTTCGTGCAGGTTCGCCGTGATTCGCTATTGCAGCGCGCTGAACGGAGGGTGTTGAGCGAGTGTGATGAGGCAGGCGTTTCCGCGGCGCGCGGCAGCACGGCTGGTTGTGGTCCGTTGTTGCGGCGCCCGTTCAGCATCGCGGGATTGCGCCGAGCGGGCGGTCGATGTGAGATCGATCTCCTTGGGCGCGTCGTCGGCGCGGTCACCCGTTGGATGGCGGCGCTCTCACCGGGCGATCCCATCAGCGTTTTGGGTCCATTGGGGGCCGGGTTTTCGGCGCCGGCTCGGGGCCAGCGAGCGTTGCTGGTGGCCGGAGGTATCGGGCTGCCCCCCATCCGGTGGCTGGGTGAGAGGTTGCGCCAGGATGGCGTGACTTGTGATGCGATCTACGGCGCCCAAACACGGGACTCGTTGCCAATCACGCTGACCGAGGAGCCGTCGACGAGCGGTGCGTTGACGTCGTGCGTGGAGGAATTCTCGCGTAACGGCATTCCCGTGGCGATCACGACGGATGACGGGACTTGTGGCGCGCGCGGACGCGTGACGGACATGCTGATCGAGTATCTGGATGATTGCGACGACGTTTCATCGGTGCGGGTCTATGGGTGCGGGCCGGAGCCGATGCTGCGGGCGGTTGCGTCGTTGTGTGTTCGACGGGGCGTGGATTGCGAATTGGCGTTGGAGCGCACGATGGGCTGTGGCATGGGCGTGTGCCAATCGTGCGTGGTTCCGGTCGTGGACGAATCTGGCGCAGAGGGGTGGCGCTACGCGTTGTGTTGCACCGAAGGACCGGTCTTCGACGCCTCGCACGTGAAGTGGTCCTAAGGGCGTCTGATTCAGACCAGCCGCGGGCTTTAGCCCATGCGGTCTTTCCACTTGACAAGAAGCCGCGTCGCGTCGTTCGGTCTGACGCCACAAGAAGCTTGTTGTGACCGGCCACTGGGGACAAGTCCCTTCGATTCAGGGAATTCTTGCAGGGAGCTCAAGGATTTCCGCCGGGTCCTCGATGAGAAAATCAGGTCCGGCGGCTTGTAGCTCGACCTTCGAGCGAAAGCCCCATGTTACGGCGATACCGATCATGCCGGCGTTTCGCGCGGTTTGGATGTCGACGCTCGAATCGCCGATGAAGAAGGCGGCGCGCGGCTGCACGTTGAGTCGCCGGACGATTTGCAAGGCGATTCTCGGCGAGGGCTTTCTGTCTTGCTCGGCGATGTAGCCGCGAATGTCCGCGAAGTACCGTTGCAGGCCAAGTTGCTCGGCGACGTGTACGGTGAGCGCGTGCGGCTTGTTCGAGAGCACGGCCATCGGCATGCGGCGCCGACTCAATAAGTTTAGCGTTTGCAGTACCTTGGGATATGGTCTGGTGTGGTCGGTGCAGTGCGTTCGGTAGTGGGTCGTTGCGGACCGGACGAGGCGTTCAAGTGTTCGGGTGTCGGCCGTTGGGCAGGCGCGCTGGCAGAGAGTAGGCAATCCGTCGCCGATCCAACGTCGAACCTCGTCGACGGTCGCAGGTGATTTCTTGAGTTCAGCGAGCGCGCTGTTCAGGGCGTTAGCGATGTCCCGCAACGAGTCGACGAGCGTGCCGTCAAGGTCGAAAACGAATGCGCTCTTGTGTGTCATGCGTTGCTCGCCGGTTTCAGCACGCGCATCCGATCGAGGTGAGCAGTTCAATCCCGAAGAGACAAATCTGCTGCGGCGAAAAAAAAACCTGTTGACAACGCGTTAGCCTACTCTAGACTTTTTCAATTAGAAAGGAGGTGACGCTAATGGCCAAACGGAAAAAGAAAAGCGCCACTAAGAAAAAGGCTACGAAAAAAGCCACCAAGAAGAAGGTAGCAAAGAAGAAGAAGAAGAAGGTAGCGAAGAAGAAAACTACCAAGAAAAAGGCCAAAAGGAAGGCCAAGAAGAAGTAGCAGCCGAACAGGATGCGGGCTGCTCGCTCGGCCGGAAGAACAAGTTCCGGTGCGATCGGGAGCCAGGCCTTCAGACAATTGGAAGGCCCAACAAGAAATGGAAGGTGCCTTCGCCACGGCGGCACCTTCCATCTTTTTTTGCGTGGCGATGGTGGAGGCCGTTTCAAGGTGTTGTTATAATGGGATCGCCGGCGACAGGGCTGCCGGCGCCGATGGCAGGCCATCACGGACGGCTGCAATGGACTGCATAGCGGTCATCAACCAGAAGGGCGGCGTTGGGAAAACGGCGACATCCGTGAACCTGGGCGTGGGACTTGCCCATCGCGGCAGGCGGATGCTCCTGATTGACATGGACCCCCAGGGGCACCTGACGACACACCTGGGACTTGAGGGAGTGGCTCGTGGGGCGGGGATCTACGAGGTTCTCACGCAGGGTCTGCCGCTTGAGTCAGCGATTCATTCGTACTCCTCGGCCGTTTCGGTCGTTCCGGCGCGGATCGATTTGGCCGCGGCCGAGACGGAACTGGTCAGCGTCGTTGGTCGCGAGGTCATTCTCCGCGACGTGCTGGCGAGCCGGGACTGGCCATTCGATTCTGTGATGATCGATTGTCCGCCCTCGTTGGGCATCTTGACGCTGAACGCGCTGAGCGCCGCAACGCGTGTACTGATTCCGCTTCAACCGCATTTCTTGGCGTTGCAGGGCGTCGGGAGACTGTTCCAAACGGTCTCACTCGTGGCGCAGCGGATTAACCCGAGTCTGCGTGTGGCCGGAATGATCATGTGTATGCACGAATCGGGGACGCGGTTGTCGGGTGAGGTCATCGAGGACATCACGGCTTTCCTTGAGTCGTCACGGGACTCGCCCGTGCCTTGGCGTGATGCTCGGGTTCTGGACACGCGGATCCGGCGGAACGTGAAACTGGCGGAGTGCCCCAGCTACGGGCAGGACATCTTCGAGTATGCGCCGCGGAGTAATGGGGCCATCGATTATCTGGCGCTGGCCGATGAGGTGCTGGCGCTGTTGTCCGAGCGTGAACCCGCCACGTGCGAGACTGAGCGCGGCTCCTCGACGGGCTCAACTGAGGCTGGCGAGCAGTCGCCGGCCCAGGACGGAGTTGTCGGCGTGTCGATTCCACCCGATTCCGCTGCCGGCGATGATCGTGGTTGCGGAGATCTGTTAGCGATCAGCCGCCGGCCATCGACTCAGAAGGAAGAGCACGAAGAGGAGGGCTATCCGCGGTTGCTGAACGCCGAAGGCTGAGGAGCGGGCCCTGAGCCATGAGTCAGGAATGCCGGGGGGTTTAAGGATTGAAGGATTCAGGCGTGGGGCTTCCGGTCAGGACTACGCGGCGCAGACTGCGTACCGTCGTTTGGGTGGCGTGCGTGATCGGTGCCTTCGTTGCGACGCATGTACCGCCGCCCGATATGCCGATCCCCCACGCGCCAAGCGACAAGCTGCTTCATTTCGTGGGCTACGCAGTGCTTGGCATCGTCACGGTTTGGCGGGTGATGGGAGGCCGTAGCGACGTCGGGGCGAGGACGCTGATCCTGTGGTGCCTTGGTCTGATTGCATGGGGGTTCTTCGACGAGAGGACGCAGCCATTGGTGCGGCGGGGTTTTGAGTGGCTGGACTGGGTCGCCAACATCGGTGGCGCGGTGACCGGCGTACTGGTGATGGCCTGCTACCAGAAATGGACATTGAGGGGGAAGGAACTGGAGATGAAGGATGCAAGGATGAAGGATGAAGGATGAACGGCGAAGGAGAAGTCACACGGGCTGAATGATAGAGGCGACCCGGGATGGGCGATCACGACTCCGTGGGAGATTCCACCTCGAATGCACTGGGAGTTCGTTCCAGAACTCCTGTGGCACGGGTGTTTCGCCTCCGTCGCCACCGCCGCCACAGCCGTCGGCTCCGTCGTGATGGCGGTACCACGGTTCGTTCCGGCCGCCGGAACTGCAGTGGCATGTGCGTTCCAGGGGGACCTCATGCCTCATGATCGCCATGGTTGCTATGGTCGGTCTCTCGCCACCCGCGTTCAACATCGGGTCCTGGTCCGCTGCTCGCTTTGTGTACTGGGCGGGGGGCTGTTGTGGGCCTTCGTCACATCGGCAGGGTGCGGGTCCGACGAGGACAGGGCCAAGCGGCGGGGGGAATCGGCACGCATCGTGGTTGTCGCCAGGGCGAAGGATGAACCGACCTGGGCGGTCATCAAGGCGGTGGCCAAGCAGCTGGAGGAAGAGCACAGATTCGTCGACGTGGAAGTGGTCGCTCCGGAGACGGATTCACCGCGAGAGCAGCGAGAACTCCTGGAGCGCCTGGCAACGCACGAGGTTGGCGCCGTGTGTGTGGCGCCAAGCGACGCGGCGGCCGTTCGTTCTGCGATCGACGAGCTGGCGCGGAATGGTGTGCCGGTGGTGACCGTCGGCCTGGACGTTGTCGGCGCGAACCAAGCGGTGTACTGCGGTCCATCGGAAATGGAAATCGGCCGGGCGGCAGCCCGGGCGTGCGACGCGGCAGTGGCCGGGCGATCGAAGACGGTAATCCTCCTTCACGCCGGGCGGGACGACCCCGTATACGGAAAGCGGTACCAAGGCTTCATCCAGGAGCTCCGGTTCTACCCAGACGTGAGACTTCTTCGGGAAGTTGACTGCGCTCAGAGCCGGTCGAAGGCGGTGAGCTTGGTCCGTCTGGAGTCGCGAAAGTACCCGCGTGTGGGGTGCTGGGTGTTCCTGGACGATTGGCCTCTGCGGGCCTCTCCGTCTGACGAGCCCCTGTTGCCGCCGGGTTGCGGTGTCGTTCTGTGCAATGGTCTGCCCCGTTATTTGGATCGGCTGCGCGACGGTCGGATCGCGGCGTTGATCACCTATGACTATCCGCGATCGGTTCGGGAGGCGTTGTTAGCCACGGTGCAGTTGGCCAAAGACCGGCCGGCGGTGATCACGCCGCGGCATGTGGCGCCGGTGGAGATTGTCACCGCCAAGGAATTGCCGAGCTACGAGGCGCGGTGGATGGTGGAGGATGGAGAATGAAGGATGAAGGATGAAGGATGAAGGATGAAGGATGAAGGAGGTGAGTATGGCCGCTGATCGCCCTTCATCCTTGATCGTTGATCCTCGATCCTCGATGCTTCGGCTTCGGCCTCTATCCCATGCCCTTGCCCTTGTATTCATCGAGAGCCGAGGAAGAACGTTCCGAAGGTCCTGAGGAGAATAATCAGGTCGAGTTCCAGCGAGGTGTGTTTTACGTAATACAGATCAAGCTGCAACTTCCGTTTCGCGTCGGCGATGCTGGACCCATATCGATAATTGATCTGTGCCCAACCGGTCAGTCCGGGCTTGATCAGATGCCTCTCGTCGTAGAAGGGGATCAACGACGCCAGGGGGCCGACGAATTCAGGGCGTTCGGGGCGGGGGCCGACGACGGACATGTCGCCTCTTAGGATATTCCAGAGCTGGGGCAACTCGTCGAGCCGCGACTTGCGGAGGAATCGGCCGATTCCGGTGACCCGAGGGTCGTTGGGTGTGGCCCACGCCGAACCGTCGGCCTCGGCGCCGCCGCACATGGTTCGGAACTTGTATAGCGTGAACGTCCTTCCGCCCTTTCCGACCCTGGTTTGCGAGTAGAAGACCGGCCCGCCGGCGCGGCGTTGCAGCCAGATGAGGCGTTGCAGCCAGATCATTGCCGCCACCGCCGCAAAGATCGGAGCGGCTATCAGTAGCCCGGCCGTGGCGACCAGAGCGTCGAATATCCGCTTCGTGACGGCGTGTTCCTGGCGCTGGCCCTTGAGATCGGCCGCGAGGAACCAACTCGGCGTGATGTAGGACGCCGGGACCTCGCCATAGGCGGATTCGTAGAAGGTCGTTTCATCCGTAACCCGACAGCCGAGCCGCAGCGCCGCAAGAGCGGCCCGTTGGAACTGCGGATCACGTTGATCCCTGGCGGCCGATTCGGCCACGACTACTTCAGCGACATTGAATTCCCGACAGAGTGTTTCGACGTCGGCAATCCCGCCGACGATCGGGATGTCGCTAGCCCCCGGGATGTCTCCAGCCCCCGGGGGATCGCCGGCATCCACGAGGTCGCCAACGCCCCTTTCTTGGCTTTGGCCGCGATCGGAGACAACCAGGCCGACCAGCCTGTATCCAGGAACCGAGCCGCGCCTGACGGATCGGATAATGGCGCCAGTCAAAGGTCCCTGACCAATGACCAACAGGCCTCGCCGAACCTCCCGGACCGCGTGATGCGCCAGTAGTCGGATGGCCGAGGCGGTCAGGAGGAAGAAGACAACACCCGATGCGGCGATCCGGCGGCTGAGGCTGGAATACATGAACAGGTGCATGACCAGCCAAGTGACGAGCATGGCGAGCGTCACGGTGAGGAGGCATCGGGCAACGATGCGGGATCGTGCCCAGAGCGTCGTTGATTCATAGAGCCCGAACATGCTGCCCGCGATGATGACGGCCGTGCCGAGGACGACGTTTGCGACCCAGACGTTGTAGGCGGCCAGGATGTTGGCCGGGTCGACCCACCATACGAACAGGCGGTCCCCAAGGGCGGTCCCGCAACACAGCAGGGTGACATCCAGCATCATCCAGACGACGCGAGGCAGATTGAGGAGGTAGCCGCCGATCATGGGGCGCCTCGCAAGTCGGTGCCGGTGCCGGTGCTTGCTTCCCACCGAGGCGGGCAGGGCGCGGGCACATGTGGGCAGGGTGCAGGTCGCTGGCAGGTCTGACGCAGTGGTGATGTTCGTTGACAGCAACGTGTTGGTGGTCACCTGGTATGGCCTCTCCTTGCGTTCCCTTAGGTATCGGACGAGTTGGGACGTGACCTGAGCTTGGAAGAGGGCATGGTTATCGGGCGTCCTCCGTCGTGACAAACCGGCGTCGGGTCCTGGGTTCAGGTCCCGAGAGTACGCAAGTGCTCCTGTCCGACCTCCGATAAGCACTTGGAGGAAAGCCAGAATCATGAAAGCCGAAAACCGAAAGCCGACATCATGAAAGCCGAGAGCCGAAATCGCGCAACCGGTTGGGTCCCGCCCGTTGTGCTGGGGATCGTATTCGTGGCCGGCTGTGTCTCACCGGAACCGAAGTATGAAACGCCTGTCGAGGAGGACCCCGTCTGTGTGACTGTGGAAGACCTGGGCGTGTCGCCCGGGGCGATCACTGGCAACGGCAGGAAGATCTTGGATTCGCAGCCGTCGGTCGGTCGCTTCCCGTCTGGCGTTTCGGTCGTGCGCGTGGCGGCGATGATGGAGGAGACCGGCTCGCGGCGATATCTGCGTGTGTCGGAGATGACGACCGAGAGCGCGGTGTACTGGATGCACCTGTGGGATGATCTGCCGCCCGTCCGGGAGGTAACGACACTCAGAACGCTGGGGCTGGATCCGCGGGGCGCCAGTTACGCGGACCTGCTGCGGGAATCCGTCAACGTCGATTGCGATCTGTGCGTCATCTATGCCAAGGTGGACGACACGGACGCGGACGCGGAGTTCATCGGGGCCCTTTGGGATGCGGCGAACCATCAGGCCTTGGCCACCTTTCGGGCACCGGCGGCGCTGCCGGAGGAGATGCGTGAAGCCCGTGCAAAGTCCAACGACGAAGGCAGATGGGTGAGCGAGGCAGAGTTCCGTGCGGAGACGGACCTTCGTCGGCTGGCGCGCGACGCGATGTGGGACCTGGTTGGGAAGGACCAGGCCTCGCCGACGACGCAGCCGAGCCCGTGGCAGGAGTATCTCCCGGTGTTTCCTTTTGACTATGATCGCTTTCAAAGCATCGAGCGCGTCGAACGACTCCTCGATCGAAAGAAGGACTAGTACCGCGTTTCACAAGAAACGCGACTCCGATTGCTGGACCGAGAGTCCCTTCTCGGTGCTGAAGCCGGTGCCGAGAAAGGATTCTCGGCAGAGCGCAGAAAGGATTCTCGGCAGAGCGTAGAAAGGAATCTCGACAGAGCGTGAAGTCGTTCTGTTTGTGAAACGCCGGAACGTCGAAATGCCGAACCCTCGACACGTCAACCCGTTAGCCCGTCAACGCGTCGGCGTAGCTTCAGCCCCCATCTCTCAGCCGCCAGCCCCCGGCGATCACCGCGGGCGGATTTCCGACGAGCCGCTCATCAACGCGATACACTGCCGCGTAGTCGAGATGGTCTTCGTGACATACGCGGCGGTGCTGGTCTATATGTCCTTCGTCCCGTTTGATTTCACGAGGCATCCGGCCCCGCGGTCGGGGCCTGGGCATCTGTGGGGCCTACCGGTATCGCCGTTTGGCGTCCCCGATATTCTGGCAAACATCGCATTGTACGTGCCTCTGGGTGCCTTGGCGTTTGCGGTCTGTCGGCGGCGCAGGCTTGGGCGGATCCTGTCTGCCATGGTGACGCTGCTGATGGCATCGCTGACCAGTTTGCTCATTGAGCACGGTCAGTACTGGGTTGACTCGCGTGTCTCAACATGGGTGGACGTTACGTCGAACGTCCTAGGCAGCTTGCTGGGGGCCTCGGTCATGGGCATGGGAGAAGTCCAGGTTCGCAGGGTCCTGAGCCGTGCGAGATGGGCCGCCCGACGGAATGGATGCCTGACGCTTGCCAAGGCCGCCGTCTGTGTCGTTCTGCTTGTGCATCTTCGCCCGTATGACGTTGTGGTTGACATGTTCCACACGGCGGCGGCGGTGCGTCATGCCGACGTGAGCCCACTGGCGGGATGGCGTGGTCTGACGGCCAAGGTCGCCCGGGAGGTTGAGCTGGGCAGGCGCCAAGGCATGAACGAGTTGCCACGCGTGCAGTGGGAGTACGGCCTTGATTGCGTTGCGGATGTCGCCGCGTATGCCGCCGTCGCCGCGTTGGTGGTACTGGGGATGGCGTCCCAGTTCTCCAGTCGCGTGATGCTGTATCTTTGGGCGGGCTTCGTCGCCGTGTCGCTCGCGGCGATGATCACCGTGATCCGGATCTTCCTGATTTCCCGCGGCCTTGACACGGCATATTTCTTCTGCGGCGTCTTGGGATGGCTGCTGGGATGCACGGTTGCACACGGCGTGCTGAGACGCCGAAACGCCGAAACGTCGAAACGTCGAAACGTCGAAGCGACAGAACCTAAAAACAGCGAAGTCGGTGACGGATCACGAGGAAGAGCCGCGGGCCTTCACATTGTCGTCGGATGCGCTCTTGCCATGGTTGTGGCGTATGAGCTGGTGCCGTTCGATTTTGGCACCGGGCCAGGATTGGATTCACCGCTCGCCGCCCGGCGTGTCTGCATGTTGCCTTTCAACGCACATTTCCATAGCCGGCCCAATGATGCGTTCTTTGACATCAGCGGTGAACTGCTGCGTTATGGCTTGGTCGGCGTCTGCATGGCGTTGATCCTGCGATCCCGATCCCGCGCACCATGGCGGCGCCAACTGCTGACCGTCGTGGCGGCCGCCGGCGCGGCGGGGGTCGTCCTGGAGTGTACGCACCTTGTCATGGAATCGCGGCAGACCGACGTCACGACCGTGCTCATCGCGATGGCCGGCGGCTTCTCGGGAGCGGTCGCGGTCCGCTGGGTATTCGACTACCGCGCCTCCCTGTCGGTTGCCGTGGCCGACGATCTGCTTACGAGGCAGTTGATCGAAGGTGAGACGTACAAAGGGCTCCCGGCGCTCGTTGATGATCCGCTCACGCGGCAGCTTACCGAGGGCGCAACGGACAACGGGACGGCGCAACAGGAGAAGTCAAACGTCCAACAGGCCGACGGGTCAAGCCGGGGAACGGATGCAGGTCCCGGGGGATTCTGACGTCTCGACGTGTTGACGTGTCGATGTCGCGACGTCCTGGCGGTTCTGTCTTCACGTCACTTCGCTCACAACGTAGCGGTGCTTGCCGGATGGGTCGGGACGGATCTCGTCAACAAGGTGCACGTGTACACCGATGTCCCGGCCGATCTGGCGCTTCAGCAGTTCCGCAACTCGGCCGCGGCGGGCGAGGTCGAACGCGCCTCGGCGGCCTTCGGCCGCGGGCTCGCGCGGGACGATCGACACGTCGAGGTCGAGGTTGGGCCGCTGGACGACCTTGAATTCCTTCACCGCCGGCTCGTCGCGGAGCACATAGATGACCGACAGGGCGTGGGCGAAGCCACCGGCGGTCGTGCGGAGCATGTCGGTCCGCCGGCCCTCGATGATCTCAAGCGATTCCAGGCCACGTCCGCAGACGCAGGGCTTGGCCGCGCGTCGGGCCACGTCACCGGTGCGGTAGCGAATGAAGGGCATCCCGTACGCGTCGAGATGCGTGAGGGCGATCTCGCCGGGCTCGCCGTCCGCCACCGTTCTGCCGGTGGGATCGAGCAGCTCGACGATCAGGCTTTCCATGGTCACGTGGTATGTGCTCAGCGGGCACTGCTGCGCGACGAAACCGCCCTCGCGCGAGCCGTAACCGTCGGCCACGGGGACGGTGACGTGTTCTTCGATGATTGACCGGTCCGCCGGCTGGAACAGCTCGCCCGTGACAAAGACCGCCTTGAGGGATCGGCCCTGGATGGACCGGCCGCAGTCAACGGCGTGGCGGACCAATCGGGCGATGCTGCTGGGATAGCCGAACACGTGCACGGGATCGAACCGGTGGATCTCGTCCAGATAGGCGGACATGACCTCGGGCGTCATGCGAAAGGCATTGAGCAGGCAGTGATTGGTGATGGCGTCGCGAATCGCCTTCATGCGGTCCTGCGCGGCGTGCTCGACGGGCGAGCCCCACAGGTAAACCTCGCGTTCGCCGATGTCGATGCCGAACCAGCGCCGTGTCCGGGCGCGAGCGGCCTGGTCGGCGGCTTGACGCCGGCGGTCGACCTTGAACGCCAGTGGCGTCCCGGTGGATCCACCGGTGGTGCAGTGGAGCAGGTCGCCTTGAGCGGCCTCGTCAGTCATCGTGTCGCCGTGCTCGACGATGTCGGCCTTGGTCAGCGTTGGCAGGCTTGGCAGTTCGTCGAGCGTCACGGTGGCAGGATTCACGCCTGCCTCGTCGATTCGCCGGCGGTGGAACTGGCACCTCGCGTGGGCGTGCGCGAGCAGGCGGCGTAGCTTCGTCGCTTGCAGGTCGCGCAGCCTGTCCGTCGACCACCACTGTGAGCGTTCCAACTCGCGGAGGTACCGAAACGTGCCGCGGCGCAGGGCCAACTCGTGCAGGGGCAGCAGAACATGTCTGACGATTAGCGGGTGCATGTTCGATTGGGGATTGACGATTGGGGATTGGGGATTGGCGGTTCCCGATCGGAAGACGAGTGGACCGCCGTGCTAACGGCGGCTTCGGATGTTGCGGCGGCTGACATGAAGCGGTGATGCCAGGCGTTGAACATGGCCAGCTTCCACAGTGTCGGGCCGCACAGCCGCCGGCGCGACGCGTGCAGGTCCCACGCGCGCCGGACCGCGTCGGGCGATATCCATTCGTGCAAGGCAGCGTGCGGGCAAAGCAGCTCGTCGTGGAATCGATCGCGAAGCGGCCCGGTGAACCAGTCGTCGAGCGGCACGTCAAAGCCGGACTTGCGACGCCGGGCGATGCGTGAAGGGCGAATAGCGAATAGCGAATGGCGAATAGCGAATAGCGAATGGCGAATAGCGAATAGCGAATGGCGAATAGCGAATGGCGAATAGCGAGTGGCGAATGGCGCATGGCTCGTGGCTGATCGCTGACGGCTGACGGCTTCTTGGCGAAGCTGTCGCTCCACGGCCCGTCGTAGTGGGAGCTTGCCCGCGGTGCCGCGGATGCCGCCGGTGCCGCGGATGCGGTCTCGTGGGGGGATGGACCAGACGTATTCGATGAACCTGTGGTCGAGCATGGGCGAACGGACCTCGAGGCCGTGGGCCATGCTGGCCCGGTCCACCTTGGTGAGGATTCCGTCGGCGAGCCCGAGGCGGATGTCGACGTATTGACATCGGGATAGATGATCTGGCGCGTCGCAGCGATGGTAAAGCTCGCGGACGTGGTCGATGGGGTCATAGCCGTCGATGCCGCCGGCAACATCCGGGTCCAACATACGTCGAGCTTCGCCGGGGTCCATCGTGGCGATGGATAGGCCGTGTGCCGTCGGGGCGTCCTCGGCCAGGTTTCGCAGCGTCGCCGCCGCACGGAGGGCCCGCGGCATCCACGGCCGGTTCGGATAGACCGAGGCAAGCGGGGCGAGCAGGGCACGCCGCATCGCTCGGGGCGCAATACGACGGAAGATTTCCTCGTATGAGTCAAACCGGTAGCGGCGGTAGCCGGCCATGGTTTCGTCGCCACCGTCGCCGGACAGGGCGACCTTGACGTGGCGGCGAGCCTGCTGCGATAGGTAGTACGTCGGAATGGCGGACGCGTCGGCGAAGGGCTCGTCGAAGTGCCAGCAGAGCGTGTCAACGATCTCGGCCGCGTCGGGCCGGACGAGTTCCTCGTGGTGCTGCGTCTGTAGCAGTGTCGCCACCTCGCGTGCATGGGCGCGCTCGTCGAACGGCTGCTCCGCGAAGCCGCATGTGACCGTCACGATGTCGTCTCGGGCGAGCTGCGACATGGCGGTGACGACCGCGCTGGAGTCGAGCCCGCCGCTGAGGAAAGCGCCGACGGGAACATCGGCGATCAGGCGCGGCCGCGTCGCCTGCTTGAGGCGGTGCCAGATCTGCTCGGATATCGTTTCGATCGGTTCGTCAGTCCAGCCGTTGTGCTGCAAGTCCCAGTATTGCTCGACCACCAGCCGACCGTTGCGGAAGGTCAGTAGGTGACCGGCCGGGAGCTTGTGGATGTTCTTGAAGATGGTCTTCGGCGCCGGGATGAAGCTGAAGGTCAGGTAGTCGATCAGGGATGTCGGGTCGATTTCGGCTCGAACACCCGGCGCCGCCAGAACCGCCTTCAGTTCCGAGCCGAAGACCAGGCGGGTCCCGTCACAATGGTAATACAGCGGCTTGACGCCCAGGCGATCGCGGGCGAGCAACAACATCCGGTCGCGCTGGTCCCAAACGGCGAACGCAAACATGCCGTCCATGGAATCAAGGCAGCGGCGGCCGTGCTCCTCGTACAGGTGGACGAGACATTCGGAGTCGCTAGCCGACCGAAAGACGTGGCCCCGAGCGATCAACTCGTCGCGGAGCTCGAGGAAGTTATAGATCTCGCCGTTTACCACCGCCCAGACGGTTTCGGCCTCGTTGGCGATAGGCTGGCGGCCGGTCTCCAGATCGATGATGCTCAGCCGCCGGTGGCCGAGGGCGGCGTGGCCGGCGACGTATTGGCCGCCGTCGTCGGGCCCGCGGTGCACGAGGCAGTCGAGCATCGGGGCCAGCGCGCGGCGATCAGTCTCGGTGATTGGCTCTTGACTGACGATGCCGGTGAGGCCGCACATGGTTGAGCCGTCGGCCCTTCAGCGTAAGGTGGCTGGTCGTCGCGTCCAAGAGCCTCCGACTTTGGTCGGGGGGTGCTTTCTTGGACCCGTGGTTTACAAGCCGAGGCGCACTTGGCCGGCGCAGGCACCCCTCGGCCAAGGCCGAGGGCTCTTTGTTGGGGCTCCTGGGCCTCCAACACGACGGCCTTGCACTGTGGGGCTCATAGCATCATCGGCTTATTCCGAACTTGGCTGGACTGTGGGGCCACGGAGATGTACAGTTGGCGACAGCGGCAGTGAGGCCGAATCCGCAGGAGGTCCCCGATGAGCGTCCCTCAATACGCCCTGTCGTTTCTTCAAAGTCTTGGCTGGCCGGAGATGCTGGTCATCGGGCTGATTGCCCTGCTGATCTTCGGCCGGCGCCTGCCCGAGGTGGGCCGCTCACTTGGCAAGGGCATCGTCGAGTTCAAGAAGGGCTTGAAAGACACAGGAAGCGAAGTCAAGAACGGCCTGCCGTCAGAATCGGATTTTCGCAAAGACAACGCCCACCAGCCAAAGGACGAAGACAAGCCGAACGGGGACTTCAACAAGCCGTAGGTTGCTCCAGTGCGTCATCCCCAGTAGTGCCCCCTCCATATAAGGAGCCCATCTGAGGGGATACCGATCCTGGAAGGAACTTGCCCCAGAAGTGTGGCACCTGCGCCGAAGCCTGTGTCGGCGCCGTCCCACAGATGCTCGCCCAAGCTGCCCCGACAAACGGCTGCCGCGCCGACGAGCCCTTCAACGTGTTGACGTTGCTGCGTTTCGCTACGCCCGCTCGCCGAACAGGAGTTCCATCACCAAGGTGATGGTCTGCTCGACGATCGCCGGCGTGGCGTGGCCCGAGATGTCCAGTGGGTCGATGAGCGCGAAGCCGATGGCGGCGTGAATCAATTGCCACGCCAGGCCCGATGCCTCTACGTCGCCGCGAACCTGCCCGGCACGTTGGGCCCGCTTGATTGCGTTGGTCAGGAACTGGTTGTACTGCTGATAGTGCCTTCGGAGCGCGGCCTGAATCTCGGGCTCGTTGGGCTCGGCCTGGGCGGCGAAGATGACCCGGTAAAGCTGCTCCATTCGAGGATTGGCGATCGCCGGGTTCAGCCTCAGTAGGATGCGAAGCTGGTCCAGGGGCGATTTCAGCGGCGCGGTCGCCTTACGCCATTCCCTCAGGACCTCCTTGCCGACCTGATCGAGCAGGGCGACGAACAGATCGTGCTTGCTGGCGAAGTGCTGGTACAAAACGGGCTGGGTCACCCCCGCGGCCTTGGCCAGCCGCGCGGTGGTCGTGCCCTTGTATCCGTAATTCGCAAAGCACTTGATGGATGCTTCCAGCAGTTGCCGGCGACGATCCGTCGCCTTCATGCGCGGGGCCATGGGGACATTGGAAAGTCAGAACGTCAGGAAGTCAAAACGTCGAAACGTCGAAACGCCGAAACGGCGAAACGTCAAAGCACCAACAAGGCGGCACGTCGCGACGTCGAGGTGCTGGAACATCAAAGACCTATTGCAGGCACCGCCTGTACGACGCAGCACCGTGTGCGTGACAGTTTGGGCGGGTGCCACTGGCAGCTTGCCTGCCAGTGTGTGTGCCCCATGCGCCCACCAGAGAGACCGCACGGGCGGACAAGCCGGCCGTGGCGCCAAGAATCGAATACCGCCGGAAATGTCATGGACCCCGCAGCACCCGTCTCAAAGCCGTGGCACCGGCGTCAAAGCCGGCGTTTCATTACGGGCCGCGGGCCCGCGTGCCTCGCGAAGACGCCTGTTGCCACAAGGCTCATCCGGATGGCTTTCCAGGACGCACACTACGGCGAGCCCTTCGGCCGGGTCGCATCGACGGGCACAGAGCCCCGGCGGCTGGTGTCGGCGACGTCCGATTCCGGGCGTTCACGCGATTCCGGGCGTTCACGATCGTTACTGGTGGTGTCTTGGATACCAAGCAGTTGCTGGTCGTTGCCCATCAGCGCGCCCGCGAGGTACGTGCGGACGAAGTCGCGCCGCGTGGAATCGGTATGACCCCCGCCGTAGCCGCAGTCGGCGAACTCTCGGCGAAACGGGACGTTGTGGAGCTTGCGGTATTGGAGCTTGGTGTCCGGCCCGACCTGCGGCGGCAGACGGAAGCCCTCGATGCCGGCCACACCGTCCGCGGCGGAGCTGCGATCCACCGTGCCGGTGTACCACACCACGTTGCGCAAGATCCGGTCGTAGGGCGAGCAGAGGACGTACAGCCCCCCCTTGATGCGCCGCAGGGCCCGCGTCATGTCGTATTTGCTGGACAGGCTGCACCCGAGGAAAACGACCCTGCCGACTCCGACGCCCTCGGGGAGGTACTCGATGGCAAACGTCGCGATGCCGGTCCCGGCCGACAGGGCGATGACGTTGATCTCCTGGTCGGGATACTCATGTCGGTACTGCTTGATCCAACTCGCCAGCTTGGCCGCCTGCGCGCGATTCCGGCCGAGGTTCATCTGGTCGCCGGCGTGCGTCATGCCCTGCCAGGAGAAGACCTTGACAAGCCCCTCGTAGCCGGCATCCGCCAGGCCACGTGGGACGTCCCAGGAGCCCACGTTGCCAACCGGGCCGGCCCCGCCTACGTAGTAGGTGATGCCGCTGCTCGGATCGCCGCTCTCTCGGGCCGTGGCGATATACTCGACGACCGGCGCACAGCCGATCGCCGGGGACAGCAGCGCTGCAAAGAAGATGGCGATGGTTGACGGACGCAATGGACTCCTAACTTCAAGAATGCCAACAAGACCCGATGTGGCACCGCCACGGGCGGCAACAAACGTACGAGCCCTGGCGCCCGTGCCACGGTGGTTGCTAAGACTCCCTGCTGGGCGATGGGGGGGCGCCGCTGGCCGGGGAGTACACCTTCCGCGCCGGTGATCTCCGATCGCCGCCGCCTCATCGCCGGGTATTATAGCCGCAGCCGACGACGTGTCGACCTGCTTGGGCCGTGACGGCCGTTACGTTGACATGCTCTTGGTCGTGGATTGTGATTCACGCGGGAGTTGCGCATCACTTTGGTAAACGCGCGCCGTGGCCTTGCCGGCCTTCTTCGCTTCGTACAGGGCCCGATCCGCCAACTCCAGCAGTCCCGTGTGGTCGGAGGATGGATTACTCCAAAGGCTGGCGATGCCGGCACTGATCGTGGGAGCGGGACGAACGTCCACCATCATCTTGGCACGCTGGGAAAACAGGACGATGATCCTGTCGGCGAGCGCGAGTGCCCGCTTGATGGAAAGGCCGGGCAGGATAAGGATGAATTCGTCGCCGCCATAGCGAACGGCAATGTCGTCCGCCCGCAGGCACTGGCTCAGCAGTTCGCCGGCAAACGCAAGGACCGCGTCGCCCGCCTTATGACCCAGGGTGTCGTTCAGCGTCTTGAAGTGGTCCAGGTCGAGCATGACCACGGAGAGGTCCTGCCCGGCTCCGCGCTGCGCCGCCAAGATCTCGGGTAGCTTCTCGCCGAGCATCCGGCGGTTGTTCACACCGGTGAGCGGGTCTCGCCACGCCTCACGCTGGACGCGGCGCAGGTCTCGCGTGATACGCTGGGTCTCCGCGGCGATCTTCCTGTCCAGACGCCTCTCGGACCGCTCGGCTCGCGCCCGCCACGTGCTCAATTCCTCCCGGAGTTCCAGCAGCGATCGGGCGATCGTCCCCAATTCGTCCTGGAAACCGACGGCGGAGACGGTTTGATCCGCGTGCTCCGCGGTGGTCACCGTGTCGAGCAGCAGTGAAATCGGGCGGACGACTTGGCGCCAAAGATGTCGCGAGCACAGGAGGAACGTCAAGACGCCGACGGCTCCCAGCGAAGCGCAGAAGAGCCACACGCCGCCGGTTGGGCCTGGCAACGACGCCGACATGTCCAGAAGTAAGGCCATGCGGGCGGGGCGTTCCCGACGAAGGTGAATCCCCGTGTCCGTCTCAACACGGTATGCAACGGTACCCCCACCGGCCGATTGTGACGGCATCTTCACCACGTCGACTTCGGTGTCCGGCTGACCAGCGTGTAGAGGGGAGTTAACCAGCGGCAGGAGATCGTCATCGACGGCCGCAGCCGCGACGCGGGCGCCGGACTGGTCCCACAGAGACGCGCCCAGCACCGCCGCGTGTTCCACCAGTCGGTCGCAGGCGAGCTGCAACTCCTCGGGCGAGTGGGCGACGTCGGCCCGCAGTTGTGTCGTCAGGGCCTCCGTCATCATGGCGGCCCCGGCGGTGCGAGTCTGCTCCCGCTGGTCCGCATCAATGAATGCGTGCAGGGCGAATCCCGCTGCGGCCACCGATAACACCGCCGCGAAGAGCGTTAGCCGGATCGATCTCTTGACCGTCAGCCGTGGTGTTCCTCCCGTTTCCCCCATGTGTGCGCACCCTCCTGTTGCCCGTGGCAATTGTTCCGGAGGCCGTGGCCTATCAACCGGCGCAATCCCCCTAGCGGCCTCGAATCCCTCACGGGGGAGAGTGCGTGCGAGGATGCCGTGCCAGGAACGCTCGGCACTCCAACAGTACGATACGATTCAAGGAGACACAAACAGCGCGGCGGCAAGGCCGTCAGCCCCTGGCAAAACTGTGGCACCGGCGCCAAAGCCGCTGGTCTTCACGGTCAGGAATGGCGTTTCCGAACCGGTGTTCTCCCTTTTTCCACAGACTGCTCTCGGACGACCGGACCGGCCCCGCGCCGGCGGTCCGATAGACCGGGCCGCACTTGCTCAAGATCCCACCTATCGGGCAAAACCCGACCTATCGCGCAAGGCCCGACCCATTGCGCAAAACCCGACCTATCGGACAGCTTTGGCGTCCTTTCTTGTACCGGTCCGCTCAGGCGTCGCGCGAAGACAACATGACCGATTGTGCCGCTTGGCCGGCCTGCTGGCTCGCCGTTTGGCGGACCTGCCCGCCGGCAGGCGGATCAACGGTTTACGTTGTCTCTGCTCGGCTTCTCACTCGCTGAGCAGATCCTGCACGAACGGCTGGACGTCGCCTGTGACGTCCGGCAGGGCCGATCGAACCGGGGCATCGCCTTCGGCCCGCCGGGAACACCTGGTCCCAAGCAGGGCAGGGACCACGACGGCCACGGCGATCGGGAACACGAGACATCGATATCTGCGAGTCACGAACATGCTGAGTATTCCCTCAAAACGTTGTCTTGTTGCACGAGCGAAGATGGCGCTACGAGCGGTGCCACTGGCGGCTCGCCCGCCAGCGCCCCCACACGTGATGGACCCACGGGCAGACAAGCTGCCCGTGCCACACGTGCGTATGCTGATTCCTCAAAAGCTCAAATAGGGGAGACTTTGGCATCATAGCAGAGTCCTGCATTGGCGTGGCATGGGTAAGCGAAGCCGCCAACGGCGGCGGAGTCTACCCGTGCGCATCCATTCCAGCCTGTCCTCACGGGTAATGAGCGACCCACCCCTGTGGGGCGGGCCGTTCGTTACCCATGCCATCCCGTCGCGTGCGCATCTTCAATCCACCAAGTGCGCGTCTTCAATCCACCAAGTGCGCATCAGGCCGGGCCGAGTGCCATTACGCCTGGGGCTGCCAAGAAGCATATCAAGCCGGGTGAAACGACACAGGCCGAGGTGATAGGAGTTTTCGGAACGCCCAACATCATCACCCACAAGCACGACACCGAGATGTGGGTGTATGACAAGGTCTCGAGCAAACAGACCAGCGCGGCGTTCGGCATCGGCGGCAGCGGCGGTGGGGCCGGCAGCGGCGGATTCGGCGGCGGCGGCCTCGCTGGTGGCGTCGGGTCAAGCGAACGCTCTGAAACGACGGTCATGCTCATCATCTACTACGACGAGAACGATGTCGTGCGTGATTACAAGATCAGCCAAACGAAGTTCTGAGAGGCCGCTCGATGAACCGGAATCGCTTCTCGATTAAGAGCCTATCCCGAAATCTCCTGTGGCACGGGCCTCTGGCCCGTGATGAAACACCGGCGAGACGCCGGTGCCACAGTCTTGGGACAGGCTTTAAGTTGACGCGGACCGGATGCTCGCGAGGAGAGACGGCCTGGGCTCCGCGATGGGCGCAGTTCCCTGTTGGGGAACCGCAGCTTACCATAGCAGCGTCGATCCGATCGCTAGGATACTAAGCTGCCATGAGCGAGTCGCCCGAGCAACACGCAACGGATGTAATCCTGGACTCCATCGCCGACGGTGTTTTCACAGTCGATGCGGACTGGCGGATCACGTCGTTCAACCGCGCAGCGGAGCAGATTACCGGCGTGTCGCGGGAGGAGGCCATCGGGCAGAGGTGCTGCGACGTCTTCCGGGCCAGCATCTGCGAGAGTGAATGCGCGCTCAGAGAGACATTGGACACCGGGCGACCGACCGTGAACAAGGCGATTTACATCCTCGATTCGGCGGGCCGGCGCGTTCCGGTCAGCATCTCGGCCGCCACGCTGCAAGACGCCACGGGCCGCGTCATCGGCGGTGTGGAGACGTTCCGAGACCTGAGCATGGTCGAGGAGCTGCGGAAGGAATTGGAGGAGAAGTACACGTTCGCGGACATCGTCGGCCGCAGCCCGGCCATGCGCCAGCTCTTCGAGTTGCTCCCGCAAATCGCCGACAGCAACAGCACCGTGCTGATCGAGGGCGCCAGCGGGACCGGCAAGGAACTCTTCGCCCGCGCGTTGCACAGCCTTTCGCCTCGCCGCGATCATCGCTTCGTCGCGATCAACTGTGGCGCCCTTCCGGATACGCTGCTGGAATCCGAGTTGTTTGGATACAAGGCGGGCGCGTTTACCGACGCCCGTCACGACAAGCCTGGACGGCTAGCGATTGCGGACGGTGGCACCATCCTGCTGGACGAGATTGGGGATGTCTCACCCGCGATGCAGTCCCGGTTGCTTCGGGTTCTACAGGAGAGGGTTTTCGAGCCGCTCGGCTCGGTTGAGCCGGTCGAGGTTGACGTGCGTGTTGTCGCAGCCACGAACAGGGACCTCGGCAAGCTGGTCCGCAAAGGTACCTTCCGGCAGGATCTTTTCTATCGCATCAACGTGATGCGGCTGAAGCTGCCGGAGCTGCGCGATCGTCGGGAGGACATCCCGCTTCTCGTGGATCGCTTCATCAGCAAGTTCAACCGGCTCCAGAGCAAGGACGTCGCCGGCGTCTCCGACGAAACGATGGCAATCCTGATGGAGCACGATTATCCGGGCAACGTGCGCGAGTTGGAGAATATCGTCGAGCACGCGTTCGTGCTGTGCCGTGGCGGCCTGATCGAACCGCACCACCTGCCGCCGGCCATGCGAGGAGGAGTGGATTCCAAGCCTGGGCGAGCACGGTTCCCCCGCACGTTGAAAGCCCTTGAGGCGTTGCACATCGCAGATGCCATCCGTCGGCATGGCGGCAACCGGACGGCCGCGGCGAAGGAATTGGGCATCAATCCCAGCACGCTGTTCCGCAAGATCAAGACCCTGGGAATCGAACTACCCGAACGAGAGCCCCCGAATCAGAACCAGGCGTAGTATTGCAAGTTGCGATGCTCGTTTACCAGCGACTATTGCATTTTGCAACTGTCGCCCGCCGCGCGCCCTGGGACGCGTATCTCTAAGTCCTTTCCATGTAATTACTTATGAGCCATGTGCTGCTGGGCCTTCGTCTGGCACGCTTCTTGCGTACAATCCTAGTGATGAGAGTGGCTGTTCCAACATGGACCGGGCGGGTGTCGCCCGTTTTCGATGTCGCCAAGCGGCTCCTGGTGGTGACGCTCGATGGCGGCGGTGAAATCAGTCGGGAGGAAGCGGCCATCGAGGAAGGCTTGCTCACGGCCCGAGCGAAGCGCGTCGCGCAGCTCGGCGTGGACGTTCTGATCTGCGGTGGGATCTCCGTGCCGCTTGAGGCAATGCTGGTCTCCGCGGGAGTACGCGTGATCCCGCACACGTGTGGGACGGTAGAAGAGGTCATTCAGGCATTCGCGTCAGGACGGCTAACGGATCAGACGTTCCTGATGCCTGGCTGCTGTGGTCGGCGCCGGCGGTTTCGAGGGCGCCATCGCGGCGGCCGGCCTGGATTCAACACATAAGGAGGTACGGTATGAAGGTGGCTGTCACATCACAAGGGCCGGACTCGGCCAGCGAAGTCGATCCACGCTTCGGCCGGGCCAAGTTCTTCATCGTGGTTGATACCGACAGCGGGGCGTTTGAGGCGCATGACAACACGCAGAATCTCAACGCTCGCCAGGGCGCCGGTATCCAGGCCGCCCAGAACGTTGTGAGCCTGGGTGTCGATGCCGTCATCACGGGGAATGTCGGTCCCAAGGCGTTCACGGCGCTCCAAGCGGGCGATATCAAGACGTATGTCGGCGCGACCGGATCGGTGAGCGATGCTGTGGAGCAACTCAAGGCCGGTCGGCTTGAATGTGTCGGCAAGCCAAACGTGGAAGGGCACTGGGTGTAGGTGACGGGTGAGCACCCTCTCGTAGCCACAGGGGAACAAAGGAGGCACTTGAGATGCCGGCAGGAAATGGAACTGGGCCAATGGGCTTCGGCCCAATGACTCGGCGGGGAGCAGGCTACTACGCCGGATTCCCGGGGCTCGGGTACATGAGCCCGGCTCTCGGCCGTGGCTTTTGGCCGCGGTCGAGCTACTGGAGCTTTGCGGCGGGTCATGGCTTGGCACCCTATCGGCGGGGCCTTGGACCGTACGGATATGGCGTGCGTTACGTTCCCGTATGGGGCCGACGGTTCGGCGGGCGGCGAGGCCGGCGGTTCGGACGCGGCCGGGGTCGTTGTTTTGGTCGTGGTCGAGTCTGGGGGCGTGGCTGGGGTAGCTGGTGAGCCCCGGCAATTCGGAAGTCAGTCGTGTGCGCCGTATGGCGCCTTAAAGGAGAACAATCATGCCGAATCGTGACGGCACAGGACCAGGCGGGCAGGGTCCCGGGACCGGCAGAGGTCAGGGGCCTTGCAAGGGTGGAAACAAAGGCACCGGTGGAGGTGGACAGGGCCGACGGCCCAGACGGGGCCGCGGTGGCGGCACGGGTCGTGGCCAGGGTCAGGGCCAGGGCGGCGGCGGCGGTGCCGGACGTGGAAGCAACCAATAAGGAGCCGCGCAGAAGCAGCGTAGACGGTTGACCCGCCTGCCTCTGCGGGCAGGTCCGCCAAACGGCAAGCCAGCAGGCCAGCCAAGCGGCACAACCGGTCATGTTATTCTCGCGCGACGCGTAACAGCCCGTGGTAAAAGGGAAGACAGCGGATCGGAAACGCCGTTCCTGATCGTGAAAACCACCGGCGAGACGCCGGTGCCACAGTTTTGCCACGGGCTGCTAAGGTGGATTGCAGGACATTCTGAAAAAGGAGCAAGATCATGCCAGGTGGAGATGGAACGGGCCCTGCCGGACTGGGCCCCATGACGGGACGAGCGGCAGGCTTCTGCGCCGGGTTTCCAATGCCCGGTTACATGAACCCGATGCCGGGACGAGGTTGGGGCATGGGCCGAGGATGGGGTCGAGGATGGGGTCGAGGGCGAGGTTGGGGGCGCGGGCGCGGCTACGGGTACTATCCGATGGGCATCCCCGGCGCACCGCCAGCTTACGGCGCCGCGCCGTACTACGCGCCCCCCTCGGGTGAGCACGAAGCACAAGCGCTCCGGACCCAGGCCGAGTACCTTGAAGGCACGCTCGACGAGATCAGAAAACGAATCGCGGAACTCGAAGCGGCCCGAGCACAAGAGGGTTGATCATGCCGCGAGGTGACGGAACGGGACCGGCGGGCGGGGGTGGTCGTGGAAGCGGGCGCTGTCGTGGAATGGGGCGCGGCCGGGGGCAGGGGGCAGGGCCGAGGTATGCGCCGAAACCTCCAAGCTGTGGGGGCCGATCAGACGGTGGGGCCATTAAACCGCCCGAGATCGCCTCGACCGACCGGGTCGGGAATACTCGAGCGATCAGGAGAACAAGCCGGTGTCGTGGGACGGCAGCTTGCCACTGCAAGGTGCCGCGGCGCCGACGTGCCAGCCGGCACCGTAAGGCCCGTGGCGCGTGTTGATGAGCAGGCGTGTACGCCTTGCGGTGCTTGCCAGGCGGTCTGTCCGACCGAGGCGATTGCGCTGGGTGAAGTGGCCGTGAGGGTCAACGCCGAGCTATGCCGTGGTTGTGGGGCCTGTGTGGAGGCGTGCCCCAGCGGGGCTATCCGGCTGAACTGACACGCCTGGCTGCAACCAGGAAGCTCGCCAAGAAGCGAGCATGGGCGAAGCGCTCGTGCCTTACCCCTAACACGGGAAAGCAACGAGGGAAGAGACACATGGGACTTCTGGACAGACTGTTTCATCGTCGACCGCCGCCAGCGGCTGCGAAGCTCGGGCGCAATGATCCCTGCTGGTGCGGTAGCGGCAAGAAGTACAAGAGGTGCCACTACGAGTCAGACCAGGCGTACTTCTCGCGTTCGTTGAAGACCGCCTGCAACGGCCCAACGTGAAGGCGGTAAACGAGGTGAGTCTCACCTCCCCGAAAGGATTGTTCACGAATAATGCGAACCTACCTTGAGTGTGTTCCGTGCTTCCTTCGACAGGCGCTGGATGCTTCCCGGATGGTGACGGATGATCCCGCCGTGCATGAGCGCGTCGTGCGCGAGACGCTTCGGCTGGTGGCGGAGATGCCGTTCGACCGTTCGCCGCCCTGGATGGGGCAGCAGATCCACCGGCTCTTGCGTGAGGCGACCCACGACTCCGATCCCTACCGCGACGTGAAGGAACACTCAAATGCCCTCGCTCTGTCGCTGTACCCGGCGTTGAAAGAGCGCATCCGCGGGTCGGCGGACCCGTTCGGGACGGCGGTGCGTTTGGCAGTTGCGGGGAACGTGATCGACTTCGGGTGCAGGAGCAACCTGGACGATGATGAAGTTCATGAGGCGATCGAGGACGCGATGGGCGGCTCGTTTGACGAGGCCGCGATAGCCGATCTTCGCCGGGCCGTCAATGAGGCGGACAGCATCTTGTACCTTGCGGACAATGCCGGTGAGATTGTGTTCGACCGATTGCTCATCGAAGGCATGCCGGCGGATCGCATCACTCTGGTGGTGCGGGGTGGCCCGGTGATCAACGACGCGACGCGCGAAGACGCGGAGGTGGCGGGGCTGAGCTCTCTGGTCACGGTGATAGACAACGGCAGCGATGTGCCCGGCACGATTCTGGAAGCCTGTTCGCCCTCCTTCCGAACCCGCTTCGAGGAAAGTGATCTCGTGATCGCCAAAGGCCAGGGGAACTATGAAACACTAGGGGGGAATGACCAGAACCTCTTCTATCTCTTCAAGGCGAAGTGTCCCGTGATTGCCCGGGACATCGGCTGCGAAGTGGGGCAGATGGTTGTCTCTCGGAATCGCAGGCCGAGCGAGACTGGCTCGGGAGAGACGGCGAGCCGCTGTGGAGCTGCAGGCCGCACGAGCTGAGGCCCGTGGCTCTTTGGAGTTATCGCGAATCTCGAAGGCAGATGGGTGAGTTTGAGTTGTCTACGGAAGGATGAACTCTGATGAGAATTGCAATCACGGCTAGCGGGCCCACTTTGGATGCCGCCGTTGACCCTCGCTTCGGCCGCTGTCCGTACTTCCTGATCGTTGATCCGCGTGATCTGGCCTTTGAAGCCATTGAGAATGCCAGTGTGGCGCTCGGTCAGGGCGCTGGTATTCAATCGGCTCAACTGATGGCCGAGAAGGGCGTGACGTCTGTTCTGACCGGGAATTGCGGCCCCAATGCCCATCAGACTCTCTCCGCGGCCGGTATCGTGGTGATCGTCGGATGCAGCGGTGCCGTTAGAGACGTGATCCAGCAGTACAAGGCGGGGCAACTGAGTGCCACGAATCAACCGAATGTCGCGGGTCACTCCGGCATGGCCGGTGCGCCTGGCCCCGCCCAGGGTCAGCCCACACCATCCCAGCAGCCGCCGATGCCCGGTCGTGGCATGGGCATGGGCCGCGGGATGGGAAGGGGCGGCGGCATGGGCCGGGGTCGCGGAATGGGCCAGGGCATGGGGCGCGGCGGTGGCACGGGCGGCGGACCGCCAGGAGCCAATCCGGCTTTCACGCCTCCACCGGCACAGAGCCTGAGCAAGGAAGAGGAGATGGCGATGCTCAAGCAGCAGACAGAGGCCATGGCTGAGCAAATGCGTCAGATACAGCAGCGGATTCAGCAATTGGAACAAGGAGAATAATCTTATGGCGGCGACGGTAGATGTTGAGAAGTGTACGGGGTGCGGGGCGTGCGTTGACGTGTGCCCAGTGGAAGCGATCACGTTGAACGACGAGAAGGCAGCGGTCGACCAGGAGAACTGCACCGATTGTGCGGTGTGCGTGGCCGAATGCCCAACCGAGGCGATCAGCGTTCCGGAGTAGCGGTAGCAGTGGTTCGTTCAGGCCCGCGGTTCCAGTGAGGCACGGTGTGTGGTGAGAATAGCCATAGCAAGCGGCAAGGGTGGCACCGGCAAGACGACGGTGGCCACGAATCTGGCGTACGTGGCATCACGCAACGGCCAGAGCGTGGCGTATCTCGATTGCGACGTGGAAGAGCCCAACGGGCACATCTTCCTGAAGCCGGACATCACGCGCCGTGAGCCGGTCGGCACGTTGATCCCCCGAGTGGACGAGGAGGAATGCACACTCTGCGGGAAATGCGGTGAGATCTGCCGGTACAGTGCCATTGTCTGTGTTGGGCAGAAGGTCCTGGTTTATCCCGAACTCTGCCATGCGTGCGGCGGTTGCTGGCTGGTTTGTCCGGAGGATGCCATCACCGAGGTCCCGCGCGAGATGGGTGTGCTGGAGGCTGGCCGGGCCGGACCGATAGGCTTCGTCCACGGTTTGCTAAACGTGGGTGAGGCCATGAGCCCGCCGGTCATCAAGGCCGTCAAGGCGGCCGCCCCGGAGGCGGAGTGGGTCATCACGGACGCCCCGCCGGGAACCTCGTGCCCGGTCATAGAGAGCATCCGCGACTGCGATTTCGTGCTTCTTGTGACCGAGCCGACGCCGTTCGGCCTGAATGACCTGATGCTCGCCGTCGAAGTGGTCCGGGCCTTGAAACTCCCCTTTGGCGTGCTCATCAATCGGGCAGACGTCGGTGACCAAGGCGTGCGCCTATACTGTCGCGAAGGGCGCATCAAGGTGCTGGCGGAGATCCCGGACGACCGCCGGATTGCCGAGGCGTACTCGCGAGGTGAGCTGATTTGTGAAGTTCTGGCGGATTACGTGGAGACGTTTGCGAGATTGCTGCAGGAAGTCACCCAAGAGGCAGCGGCTTTGGCAAGGGCCTGAGGAGCCGCGCAGAAACAACGTAAACGGTTGATCCGCCTGCCGGCGGGCAGGTCCGCCAAACGGCAAGCCAGCAGGCCAGCCAAGCGGCACAACCGGTCATGTTGTTTTCGCGCGACGCCTTACCTCCTCTGCGCCTCCGCGTGAGGACCGGTTTTGCGACGACGTTGCGTTTGGTGTCAGCGATAAGAGACTACGCTCATGCAAGAACTGGTTGTCATTAGCGGCAAGGGTGGGACGGGCAAGACGTCTATCGTGGCGTCGTTCGCCGCCTTGGCCGACAAGTGCGTGGTGGCGGACGCCGACGTTGACGCGGCCGACCTGCACCTGATTCTCGATCCGACGATTGTGCACCGAGAGAAGTTCTCGGGAGGCTCTCGGGCGCGGATCATGTCGGGGCACTGCACCGCGTGTGGCAAGTGCGAGGAGATCTGCCGCTTCGATGCGATCTCTTATGACGGTCCCGGAAACGGTAGGATCAGCAAGACCTACCGGATCGATCCGATTGCCTGCGAGGGGTGCGGCGTGTGCGCCTACTTCTGTGCGGAGGACGCCATCGAGTTTGAGCCGGTTGTGAACGGACAGTTGTTTGTCTCCGAGACTCGGTACGGGCCGATGGTTCACGCCAAACTCGGGATCGCCGAGGAGAACTCCGGCAAGTTGGTCAGTCTGGTCCGCACGCGAGCGAAGGCAATCGCCCAGGAGCGGAAGCTGGACCTGATTCTGATCGATGGTTCGCCGGGCATTGGATGTCCGGTGATTTCCTCGATCACCGGCGCGGATTGCGCACTCGTCGTGACCGAGCCGACGTTGAGCGGCTTGCATGATCTACAACGAGTTGCCGACCTGACGCGGCACTTCGGCATCGAGACGCAAGTCTGTATCAACAAGTGGGATCTAAACGGGGATCTTGCTTCGGAAATCGAAGCCCAGGCTCGCCATCGCGGCGTGCGAGTTGCTGGGAGGGTCCGGTACGACAAGGTCGTCACCAAGGCCCAGGTCCATGCACGGGCGATCGTTGAATATGAGTGCGAGGTTGCTGATGACGTTCGCGACCTTTGGAGGAATCTGAGAGACTCAAACTGACCGGTTGCTCTCGATATCCGCGATGATTCCGAGGAGCCACG
This sequence comes from Phycisphaerae bacterium, assembly GCA_016935885.1. Next base: position 43,462 of record JAFGQA010000105.1, read on the forward strand.
GGCCTTGGCCCGTGCGACGCTTCGCGGAGAGCAGGGTCTCACTTGCGTCGAGAAACCGCACAGACTAGAACATTTCACGTTTGAATGTGGCGTCGCCCCTTGTGGGCGGAGCAGTGAAATGCTCTCGAAGCAAGTGCCGGGGACAAGCGCCGACGTTAGATTCAATCGTCAACTGCTCTGAAGCGCGTGGTTCGTCCTCGCGAGAATCGGTCGCCTTGAGTAAGAGACATCGGAGACAAACATGGCACCCGACTTTGAATACTCCACTGTTGCCATCGACCACGCCCAGAACCCCCGCAACGTCGGGGCGCTGGCTTCCTACGATGGCCACGCCCGCGTCACCGGCCCCTGTGGCGACACGATGGAGTTCTGGCTTCAGGTTCACGCGGGGCGGATTCGTCGAGCGAGCTTCACGACGGACGGATGTGGTTCATCGCTTGCGTGTGGGAGCATGGCGGCGGAACTGGCCATGGGCAAGACGCTCGAACAGGTACTCGGCATCCGGCAGAAGGACGTCCTTGACGCGCTCGGCGGCCTGCCCGAAGAGGTACAACACTGCGCTCTGCTGGCCACGAATACCTTACATGCTGCTTGCGAGGAGTTCATTAGCAACGGCCGGCCGGAACAGACGGAGCAATCGGCACAATCCGGTTCCTGCAAGAGTTGCGATAGCGGTTCCTGCTCTGCCAAGGCCCGTCGTCAGGATGAGTCTGAACAGGAGTTCGCCGAGAGACAAGAGTTGGAAAGGCGTCTCTGCCGCATACGGCACAAGCTTCTCGTGCTATCGGGCAAGGGCGGAGTCGGCAAAAGCACGGTGGCGGCGAACCTCGCGGTGTCGTTGGCACAGTCGGGCAACAAGGTCGGCCTGCTCGACATCGACGTGCACGGACCGAGCATCCCTAAACTATTGGGGCTAGATGGCCGGCATGTCGTCGGGTCCGACGACGGGATGCTCCCGGTCAAGATGAATGACAACCTGGCTGTCATGTCCATAGGCTTCATGGTGGGTGACGAAAGGACGCCGGTCATTTGGCGAGGCCCGATGAAATACGGTGTTATCCGTCAGTTCCTAAAGGACGTGGCTTGGGGAGAGTTGGACTATCTCGTCGTGGACTCGCCGCCCGGCACCGGCGACGAGCCGTTGTCGGTGGCGCAGCTCATTGGACCGGGGGCCGGAGCGGTGATCGTCACGACGCCCCAGGAGGTGGCCATCGCAGACGTTCGTCGCTGCGTTTCGTTCTGCGGCAGCGTGTCCTTGCCGGTCATTGGAATCGTGGAGAACATGAGCGGTTACGTTTGTCCCAAGTGTGGGGAGAGAGTCGATCTGTTCAAGACCGGCGGCGGCAAGGCTTTGGCCGAAGAGATGAACGTGCCGTTCCTGGGAACGATTCCGATCGATCCGCACATTGTCACCTCCGGGGACGCCGGTCGGCCCTTCGTCGATGTGCAGGGACAGACGTCAGCCGGCCAGGCTTTTTCCAGTATTGTCCAGTCTATCCTGGCTCAGTGGGGACTAGAGCACGTTACCATCGAGACCAAGAACAAAGGTAAGGAGAATCATCCCATGAAGATTGCCGTTCCCGTAGCAGACGGACGACTGGCTGCGCATTTCGGCCATTGTGAGGAATTCGCAATCCTCGAGGCCGATCAACAAGGCAAGGAGATTGTCAGCCAATCCATGCACGCGTCGCCGCCACACGAGCCGGGTCTTCTCCCTCGTTGGCTGCACGAACTGGGCGCCGATGTGATCATCGCCGGGGGCATGGGGCAACGGGCCCAACAGCTCTTCGCCCAGAACGGCATCACCGTCGTGGTCGGTGCGCCGGCTGAGACTCCGGAGCAGTTGGCATCTGCCTACCTCAGCGGAACGTTGCAGCCAGGAGAGAACATCTGTGACCATTGAGTCCGCCAGCACGAAGACGGCGGCTGATCTTGCGGGGCGTTGTCATCCCTCATGCATCGTCTGTGGCGCGCGGAATGGCGATAGCCTGGGCTTGCGATTCGTGCAGGAGGCGGACGGGACGGTGATCGGTTCCTTTGCCTGTGATGACAAGTATCAGGGTTACCCGGATCGGCTCCACGGAGGCGTCATTGCCATGCTGGCTGATGCGGCGATGACCCACTGGCTGTTTCTGCACCGAATCAGCGCGGTAACAGCCAAGCTGAAACTCCGGTTTCCGCGTCCGGTTGAAGTCGGCGTTCCCGCCACCGTGCGCGCCGCCATCGTGAGGAACTCGCCTCCCATGTTTGTGCTTAAAGCACAGATATCGCAAGCAGGAACGGTCCGGGCAACGGCGGAAGGCCTGTTCATAGAGCAGCAACTTGACGCGGAAGATACATAGACGTGATGATTCCATGCTCAGGCCCAAGGGAAGCGGATATCTCCAAAGTGATCACAGGCACGTACCATGACATACTGCTGAGCAGAACTGTCCACAACTAAGAAGCTGTCTCAGAACTGTGGAGACAAACGAGAGAGTGCCCGGTGAATCATCCAATCCACCGGTTTTGGCGCCGGTGCCACATAGGGCTCTGAAACAGCTTCCAAGGCGACAACGGAGTACAAACCGTGAAGAAAGTCGATGTATTGATAATCGGAGGCAGCGCTTCAGGCATTGTTGCCGCCGTAACAGGCAAGGGAAGCTATCCGGAGAAGGTTTTCCTTGTTATTCGCAAAGAGGACAAGGTCCTTGTGCCGTGCGGCATCCCATACGTGTTCGGCTCCCTTGGGAGCACTGATCGGAATATTGTCCCCGATGCGGTACTCGAAAGGGAGGGAGTAGATCTCAAGATTGGAGAGGTTGCGTCGCTGGATCCGAAGAACAAGACCTGCACAACCGCTGATGGAGAGTCCATCAGCTTTGACAAGGTTGTCTTTGCCACGGGCTCCGTACCGGCCGTTCCTGGATGGCTCAGAGGGGCAGACTTGGACAACGTGTTTACTATACCGAAGAACAAGGAATACCTGGATCGGGTTCAGGCAAGGATACGAGGTGCAAACAGGATAGTCGTTGTTGGTGGTGGCTTCATCGGTGTGGAGATTGCAGACGAACTCAACAGTGTTGGCAAGGACGTTACCATTGTAGAATTGTTGCCTCGTGTTCTGTCGCTCGTGTTCGACCACGAGATTTCCGAAAGAGCCGAGGACAGCCTTCGGTCCAGAGGCGTGAAGATAGCGGTTGGATCCGGTGTCAAGGAACTTTCCGGGGAGGGCAAGGTCAGCGGCGTTGTCCTGCAAAACGATGCCACCATTCCTGCGGACATTGTCATTCTCGCAATGGGATACCAGCCCAACACAGAGCTGGCGCGGGCGTCAGGAATTGTGGCAGACGCGAAGACGGGCATCAAAGTAGATGAGTACATGAGAACTAGCCATGCCGACGTTTTCGCTGTGGGAGATTGCGCAGAGAAGGTGGATTTCATTACGAGGCGGCCAAGTTTGGTGATGTTGGCCTCTACAGCGTGCGCGGAGGCGCGACTGGCGGGGATGAATCTCTATGGACTGCATACGGTGAAGACGTTCAAGGGTACCGTTCCGATATTCTCGACGGCCATTGGCAAGATTGGCTACGGTGCGGCGGGGCTAACGGAGGACCGGGCAAAGATCGAGGGGATCCAGGTGATTACGGCTACATTCGAACAGCCTTACAAGCATCCAGCGTCGTTGCCCAATACAGACGCTCAGATGGTGAAACTCATCGCAGCACGGGATACGGGGGTTGTGTTGGGAGGGGAAGTTGTAGGAGGAGTGAGCACAGGCGAGCTCACGAACCTCGTCGGCTTTATCGTTCAGAATAGGATGAGTGTAAGCGAAGTGTTGACCGCTCAGATTGGCACGCATCCACTCCTCACGGCGGCGCCAACTGCGTATCCGCTCATCAAGGCTGCTGAAGCGTTGGTCAGAAGGGGGAGGAGAGAATAGGGCGCAACCGGCGCATCGCCACATTGCGAGCGGCCATTCAACGTATTCAAAACCGATCGAGTCTTTTCGGCCTAGAGGACAACTGCAATGCCCACGTATGAATACAAATGCGAAGCCTGTTGACACCGCTTGCTGAAAGGGGGAGCAGCGATGAACTCCAGAAAGGTCCTACGCTGCAAAGTGCCGATATGCCTGTGTGAAAACGCGATGAGGGAGATGTGGCATGTGTGAATTGGAGTCGATTCTCAGGACCATGACATTGGAGTTCTTTGGAGGTGGGAAGCACAAGATATCACCGGAAGCACTGTTCGGAACGAAGGATGCACTCCTGCTGGACGTGCGATCGATCCCGGAGCAGGAGTCACTCAAGCTGTCACTTGAACATCACGTAACCGTTTTGCGTATTCCAACCGATGAGATTCCCGACCGCCTTGATGAGATACCCAGTGACAGGCTGGTCGGTGTTTTCTGTTCCACTGGGTTGCGTGCCAGCATGGTGTATGCGTATCTCCGCACTGAGGGATACCGCGACGTGCGGATTATGCATGGCGGCTATGAGGCGATTGTGCATACGATCAAGCCGGGAGAGCTGTGGCGGCACTTGGAACAAAGGAAGCGTCCGTGATGAGAAAGCTACCGTGTTGAAGCTGGCAATCGTGGCTCTTGTGGTCTTGGCCCTAGCCGTTGTCATGACCATGACCGGACGCGGCGGAGGCAATTTCTACGTCCTGACGTTCGTGCTGGCCGGAGTCCCGATACACGAAGCAGCTACGACCGGTCAATTCGTGCTGTTTACCACGGCCCTGGCGGCTATGTTCGTCTTTCAAAAGCACAAGACCGTGCTCCTGCCGTTGGCGCTATTTGTGGGAGGACTGACGGCTACTACAGCCTTTGCGGGTGGATACTTTGCGCACTTTTTTACAGGCGTGACGTTGAAAATAGTGTTCTCCCTGCTGCTCGTATTGGCAGGCACCTTGATGCTGCTGCCCATAAAGGGGCGTACCGGCAGGCCGGATCGGCGCGGAGGTTATTGGCGTCTAGAGACGACTGACAGCGTATATTACATAAACCTATGGGGTATCGTTCCTGCCGCCCTGGCAACTGGCTTCTGTGCCGGGATGGTGGGCGTCTCGGGTGGCTCCTTCCTTGTTCCTCTGATGGTGCTCGGATGTGGCGTGCCGATGCGCATGGCTGTAGGAACCGCTTCCATCATGGTTGCCGCGACGGCGCTCTCAGGATTCCTCGGCCAGGCACTGCATGGAAGCTTCAATCCCGGCTGGGCCTTGCCGATTGCGGGCGTGGCCATCGGCGGCGGTACTCTAGGCGGGAAGATTGCTTTGAAGGCAAGGCCGGCGTATCTGAAGACGCTCTTCGCCCTCACAACTCTCGTCGCCGCAATCTTGATGATAGTCAATGCGTTGGTTTCAAGGTGAGGAGTAACTGTAATGCCCACATATGAATACGAGTGTGAAGACTGTGGACACCGATTTGAGCAATTTCAGAACATGAAGGACAAGCCGCTGAAGACTTGTCCCACGTGCGGAGGGTCGGTGCGTCGACTGCTCGGAGCGGGAGCTGCGGTGATCTTCAAGGGATCCGGCTTTCACAAGACTGATTATGAGCGGTCGCGGGCCCGGTGTGGCCAGGACAGGCCGTGTTGCGGGCGAGATACTCCCTGCGACACGCCTCCGTGCGGCGATTAGGACAGTCTAAGAAGCTGCTTCAGAACTGTGGCACAGGCCTGTGGCCTGTGGAGACAAGCGAGAGAATGCCCAGTGAGTCATCCAATTCACCGGCGAGACGCCGGTGCCACATAGGGTGCTGAAACACCTTCTAAGTCATCCTAACCAGACCTCCCGTGGCATCGCCGTTTTGGCGGTCTGGACACGGACAGGATTCCTGTGTCACGGGCTGTGTTAGGGTGCCTGAGCACGAGTTTCCTCCGGGCGCGCACCTGCCGCGAGGTGTTGGCATGAGTTACGTTTTTGGTCCCGTGCCCTCGCGCCGGCTTGGCCGGTCGCTCGGGGTAGACGTTGTTCCGTTCAAAACCTGTACGTACGACTGCATCTACTGCCAACTCGGCCGGACAACTTGCAGGACCATCGAACGGAAAGAATGGGTGCCAGTTGAGGGCGTCCTTAAAGAAGTCAAGTCGAAGCTCTTCAAACGTCCTGACTACATAACCCTGAGCGGTTCCGGCGAGCCAACCCTCTTCTCGCGGCTTGGCGATCTGATCGACGGCATTCAGCGAATGACCAACGTTCCCGTTGCGCTTCTGACGAACGGATCGCTGCTGTGGGACACTGACGTTCGGGCGGACATCCAGAACGTAGATTTGCTCATTCCATCGCTTGATGCGGGTGATGAGGCGATGTTTCGCCGGGTGAACCGTCCTCACGAGGCGGTTTCGTTTGATCGGCTGATCGACGGGCTGGCGGCAGCACGGGAGGCCTGTCGCGGCCAGTACTGGCTGGAGGTGTTCCTGACGGCGGGCTACACGGCCGCCGATGCTGAGGTGAAGAAGCTGGCCCGATACGCTGATCTTATCAAACCCGACCGCATCCAACTCAACACCACGACGCGCCCGCCTGCCGAGCGCTTTGCAGAGGCCGTATCACGCGAGCGTCTGGTCGAGTTGTCGCGGCTCTTTGATCCAGCCGCTGAAGTCGTTGCCGATTATCATCACGTACACGAGCAGGCTCGGTTCGCCGTGAGCCGAGACGATATCCTGGGCCTACTGCGAAGGAGGCCGTGCTCGATAGACGGCGTTGCACAGGGGCTCAGTATGCATCCAAACGAAGTTGTCAAGTACGTCGAATCGCTTCAGGCGGAAGGACTTGTGGAGACCACGTGGACGTCGGGAAAACGCTACTATAGGATTACGGACCGAGACGGGTAGGCTGATTAAGAACGGACAGAAAGAGACGAGTCCGTGACACTGCCGGGGCTTTCGATTCTGGGCGCCATGGGGCCGCTTGCCAGCCCGTGCGGTCTCTCCGGTTGGCGCATGGGGCATCCACACTGGCAGACAAGCTGCCAGTGGCACCCGCCTAGACTGTTACGGACTGGCAAGCAAGCTGCCAGTGGCACCCGCCTGGGCTGTTACGGACTGGCAAGCAAGCTGCCAGTGGCACCCGCCTGGGCTGTCACGGACCCGAGAGAAACGGATGGAGAGAGACGAAATGAAGGAGAGAATTGGTATCATCATCTGCGATCGCTACCGCATGTGCGCCGGCGGCAAGTGCTTGAGGTCACTCCGAAACAGGGAGGGCGCGTTCAGCATCTATCGTGGAGTGGACGTTGAGCTGGCCGGATACACTACGTGCGGCGGCTGTCCGGGAGGGAACGTTGAGTATGCTCCGGAGGAAATGCAGAAGAACGGAGTGGACGTCGTTCATATCGCCACCGGATTGATCGTCGGGTATCCACCGTGTCCGCACATCACGCACTTCCGTGATTTCGTCATCGCAAGATACGGGATGAAGGTGGTCATGGGCACGCATCCGATACCGCAGAAGTACTACAACATACATATGAGCCTGAAGACGTGGAACTCGCCGGAATGGAGGGAGATTGTTGAGCCCACACTGACCGATGAGAAGACTCGCTTGGCCTACGATTGAATGAGGGCACATGGCCGCAAGAGCCATGCCATTGTCTGAACCGGACCGCTTCCACGCTCGCGCCATGGCTTCTGAGAGGCTGTCCCACGCCCATGTCTCGAAACACAGTCCGTTCCCAAGGCCTTCGCACCTCATGATATGAGATCTAGTGCTGCGCCCTGAACTCTTCATCTTTGCTTGCTCGTGGCCTTGTGGGGCCTCCGCGGACGCCGGGGGGGATTCCCGCTTCTTGCACGGCCAATCACGGGCTTCCTGGAATCTCGCCGACCATCACTGGCCTTCGCGGCTTTGGCCGGCAACGCCGCTTGGTAGATAAGGCGCGGCGGCAACCAGCGAACGACCACTGCCCCGCGAAGGCCGGCGTCGAGCCGGGCCAAGGTCGAAGGAAAGGCTTCGTGCGGGGGGCGTTCTCATGGCTGAGAGTAATGCCTGCCGATATGTGGGCGTACCTCCGGCACGCTCGTGTTTGCGAGCATGGATTGCCTGCACCGAGGCTGATCGGTCCGGGCCGAGATAACATCGGCTGGGAGGCCCTTTTCTGATTCCTCACGGTCGTTTACAATCAAGCACGATTCGCACCGGCTCACGGTGGTGGGTGGCATGGGTCAGCGGGGCCGTCCTTGATCGGCTTGCCAAGGCTGGCGAAGCTTGCCCGTGTGGGTCAACCTCGAGGTTGCCCTTGCTGGGAACGCGTGCCACCCCGATTGAGCGTCTGGCACGTGTGGATCCTCGGTCCGGTGGCCTACGCAGGACGGTGCGATCTTGGCAGTGGCACGGTTTGGCGCTAGCATTGGGATCCGCGGCATCGGGCCGCGAACGACGCGGGAAGAGATTCCTTTGGTGTAAGCCGGTTCTTCTAATGCTTGAACAGTGTGGGTGCCACCGGCGGCTTGTCCGCCAGTGCCCGCAGACGTGATGGACGCACGGGCAGGGAAGCTGCTCGTGGCAGTCAACCGTTCAAACGTTACCCAGGTCCGCTTAGGCGTATGTGGCAGACGAGGAATTCCAACGAGACCCATGGCACGGGCGTTGGAGCCCGTGTCGACGCAGCCTTTGATGGCGGCGCCGCAACGGGCTCTGATCGAAGTTCCAAGGAGTGACCAGCGATGAAGCTCCCGAATTTGCGTCTTTACGACACACAGGCAACGGCCTCTATGTTTCTTGGGTTCCTCGGCCTGTTTTGTCTGATCATGCTCGCATTGTTCGTGTTGTATGGTCTCGACACTGAACTGATGGTGATTCCCTACAACCCTGACGGGACAAAGGGGCAGTTCCGCAAGGCATTGGTTTTCCTGATGACGGCCATTACGATGCTGGTTGGGGCCGTGGCCGCTGTCCTGGGGTTCACGAGCCTGGGGCAAAGGCGAAACACCAAGCAGGGTCGGTCCTGGTTGGGGATGACCATTGGGGCGTTGGTGTTGGCGATCACGCCGGTCCTGTTCTTCGCGTGGCGCGAGCTGAGCGAACCCCTGATCAGGGATCTCAGTTAGGCCCTGTCTTTCGCCGCGGGGCGCGTTCCGTGATGGCTTGGTTGTTCAATGTCGTTCTCCCGGGGAGCGGGCTCATCATTCGTCGCCGCGAGTGGCTCGGCTTCTCACTGGCGGTGGTGTTCGGGCTGTGCGGGAACGTGGCGCTGGCGGGCTGGTTGATAGCCCCGGCCGCGGTTCCTTTCTGGCTTACGATGTTGGCCGTCGGGCTGTCTGGGCTGTCGTGGGTGGCATCGCAATTGCTGTTGCACCGCCAGGTTGTTTCACTGAGACGCCGTGCCATGGGTTTGGGCGTATTGCTGCGTGAAGCGCGTTCAGCACTCGAGGCGGGAGACACCAAGTCGGCACACCTGGCCTTGGAGAGCGGCGCCGCACTGGACGACGAGAACGTGGAACTGCACGTTCTTCGGGCGCGGCTTTGTGCGCTGGAACATGACCATACCGGCGCGAGCGCCGCTTGGCGCCACGTTCTGAAGCTCGATCGGCGCGGCCCCAACGGCCGCGAAGCCAGGCGGGCGCTCGATGGCAAAAGCTGATCGTTGATCGGCCAACCGCGGATGTCGGGCGCTCCACCTTGGGCAGTCTTCATCGCCGGCCTGTTTCGGCACGTCCCCTAATCTGTCCGCGCCCGCGCCCGCGATATTCGTCCGATCAGGCATCGACTGGATTCCTGAATAATCCCCGTTTGTTGATTTGCCATCGCCCGGCACGGCGGCCTAGCATCTTCCAGGAAACCAAGACACGCGGGGGGGAAAGATGAACATTCGCAGGCACTCTTTCACGGTGATCGTATTGTGTTCGGCGTTGTCAACGGCGATGGTTCCGCGGGCAGCCGCCGAGGGTACATACGAGTTCTTGTATGTGAGCACGACGGACGAAGCCTATAACAACGAGGCCCACATGTTGAATACGGGCATCTTCGTCGATGCTGGCGAGACCGTCTCGTTGGAGGGGCACGGTACGATCCTGTTCAGCTTCGACGGCACCTACTCGGTGCTGACCAACTGGGACATGGGTCTGGTCAGCCCACTCGATGAGGGGGAGCTGATGCGGGAATACGGCCCAGGCCCCCAGCCGCACCATGCCGAGCCGATACCGCTGGCTGGTGAATCGGTGTTGTTTGGGCAGGATCGAGCCTTCCTGAACGATCAGCATGACCTGAACATCTCGCCGGTCGCCGAAACGTCCGGGTACGTCTATATCGGGTTGCTCGACGAGTACTTCCCGGACAACGCCGGCGCGCATTCCTTTCACGTGGTAGTCACGCCCGAGCCCGCCACGATTGGAATGATGGGTCTGCTTGTGTTGGTGGCCGTTCGTCGTCGCGGGCCGTTACAGAGGCAGCGTCGTTAGGAAGCACGACATGACTCGTGGCGGATCGTGGCCTTCGGCCGCAGGAGAGGTGTGGCACCGGCGCCGGAGCCTGTGATGCCCGTTGCGGGGCTGCGTCAGAACTCCACCTTCGGCACCTGCTGCGCTTCCTCTCCTGCTTGGAAGTATTCGCCCTTCTCCACGCCGGCCCAGCCCGCGACGATCGACCCCACGGGTCCGCGGATGTGCGTGTTCAGGGCCCTCACCGCGTCGTTGTAGCGCTTGCGCATCTCGGTGATCCGGTTCTCGGTCCCCTCCAACTCAATCTGCAGGGCTCGGAAGTTCTCATTGGCCTTCAGCTCCGGATACGTCTCGCGCAGCACCAGCAAGCGAGATAACATGCCTTCCAGTGCACCCGCAGCCTTGGCCTTCTCACCCATCGTGTTTGCGCCAAAGTAGCTCTTGCGGACATCAGCGATGCCCTGCAACAGTTCCTTTTCATGCTTGGCGTAGCCCTTGACCGTTTGCACGATGTTCGGGATCAGGTCAAACCGGCGCTTCAACACCACCTCCACATCCGCCCAGGTCTTCTGCGCCTCTTCGTCAAGCCGGATCGTCATCTTGTAGGACTGGTAGACGTAGCAACCACCGCAACCGCCGCCCAGCAGGACGACGCCGATGATCACCGCCAATACAGTCAGGACGATTTTCGATGCCCGCATGCCCGTGCCTCCGGCAATGCCCAATGGTGCGCCACATGACCCGCAGAATTCCGCGCCGCGCTTGTTACGCGAACCACACTTGCTACAGACTCGTTCGCTACCAGCCACCGCTGCAACCTCCGCCGCCAAACGATCCGCCGCCGCCGCCACCGAAGCCCCCGCCAAACCCACCCCCGCCAAAGCCGCCCCAGGACGATCCGCCTCGGCTGCGACCGAACCCGCCTAGTAGGCTGCCCAGCAACAGGCCCTGCCACAGTCCGCCGCCGCCCCACGTACGGTAGTGGCCGTGCCGCCGACGTGAAAACAGCGAGCCGAAGATCACAAGGAAGATCACCAGCGGCAGAAGCGGCCCGAAGCAACAAGCAACACCGCCAGCGCCACCATCGCCATAGGAAACAGGCTCGCCCCGCTGACGGGAGGACCGATACGCGGGCGTCTGTGCCGGTGCCGGTGGCGTGCCGCTGAGCTGCGCGCCCGCGTCCGCGGCGATCTTCTTCGCCAGCGCGACGGTGCCTTGATAGATGCCCGTGGCGAAATCGCCGCGCTTGAAGTTCGGCAGAAAGCACTTCCGCGCGATCGTATCGCAGTACAGGTCCGGCAGCGTGTCCTCGATGCCCTCGCCCGTCACGATGGCGTACTTCCTGTCTCGAACGGCAATGACAACCAACGCGCCGTTGTCTTCCTTCTCGGCCCCCAGCTTCCACCGTTTGGCCGTCTCGATGCCGTACTGATAGACGTCCCGCCCCCCGGTGGTGTCAATCGTTAGCACCTTCAGTTGTGCCCCGGTCTTCTGTTCCAACTCCAGCAGCCACCGGTTCAGGCCGGCCTCGGTCTGCGGGTCCACGACCTTCGCCATATCGACGATCCCCGTGCGCGGCGTCTCTCGTGGCTGGGCAAGCGCCGCCGTCGAACAGACACACGCGACCGCGGCCGCCGCCGCGAATGCTACGACACGTCGTGGATGGCGACCTCGCTCCGTCTTCATCCTTCCGCCTTCATGCTTCATCCTTCATCCGCCACCGCCGCCAATGCTTCAACATCCTTATACAACGCTGTGAAGTCGGCCCAACCGCGTTCACCCTGCGACTGCACGGCGCCGCGCACGCCCCCGAGCGGCACGCCAAGAAGCTTCTCACTCTTCGCCACGACCTCCTCGCGCGGCAACGGCTCCTTGTGGCCCTTCAGCCACAGCAGTCCGCGAAGCGTCCGAACGAGGAGCTGGCTGATATCGGATTCGAATTCGCTTAACGCCTTCTCCCTGCCCGCCGCTGCCAGCAGGCCCTGACGCAGTTGGATCAACATCCGCTTGAACTCCCGCTCGCACTGCAAGCGCAGGTGCTCCGCGTCGAACTCCAGCGCGTCGAAGTGGTCCTCGCCCAACAGCGTCGCGTGCCGTTGATGGATCTCCAACAACTCCAGCGGGAACGTGTCCAACGACCCGGCGATGTACTCCGGTGTCATGACCAGCGGGGCCGTGATGTGCCGGCTGCCCAGCCTCGGGCCGTGCTCGGCCAACTGTTTCAGCAGCTTCAGGTCCACGTGCTTCAACACCATCACGCTGGCGGCCGCCATCCGCGACGTGTCGAAATCGGGCCCCAGGACGGCTCCGAAAAGCGTCAATCCCGCCACGTTTCCCTTCGCCAGCGACCGAACCAACGCCGCGTACTCCTCCAGCGCCGGCCGCATCGGCTCCGTCACCTGCGACAAGACCCCATCGTCTATCGTGCCGTTCAAGTCCGTCTCCTAACGTGTGTACATCCTCACTAGAGCAGCTAACGAATGAATGTAGCGTCGGGGCTTGTCCTCGGCGTCTGCTTCCCTAGCATTTCACTGCGCCGCCCACAAGGGGCGACGCTACATTCAACCGCTGGTGCGAGAATCCCTTCAACCGCTGGTGCGAGAATCCCTTCTCGCACCCACTTCTGGCGGGAATCC
>JAFGQA010000106.1 GCA_016935885.1 Phycisphaerae bacterium
ATCCCGGCGACCCATGCCTCTACGACGAGGACACGAACAACCCGATCCAGGTGACGATGACGTGCGATAGGGAGATCTCGGCCCACTTCAGTTGCGGCAGCGGTTTGAGGCCGATGATCATGATGACGCTGACGATCCTGGGCGTGTGCGGCATTGCCAGGCGCAGCCGAGCGACCTACAGTGACCGGTGAAATGTGTTCGTCGACACCGAGCCACTTTGACCGGCGTCCTGCTGTCAGGTGCGCGAGCAATACCCCTCATAAGGGCTTGGTCCCCGCGTAAGCCGCCGCGAGAACTCGTCGGACGCCGGCTGCTGTTTCCGCGAGCGTTCGGGGTCGGCCAGGGGCCGACGGAAGCGGGCGTTTCCCGTCTGCCTCTTCACCTCATCAGGGACCCTGTAAATGCCTTGTCGAATCGCCCTCGACAAGATCTTCGATGCGGACGCCGGATTGGGGTGCGTCAGTCTGCCTGTCCCCGCCGCCCATGCCGCCACCTGGCTTTGGAGCATTTCGCTCCGACTAGAGAGAATCGGGATGGCGAAGTCCAGGAAGTACGCGTTTAGTGATACGCACGCCGCCGTCACGATTCCCACGAACAGGCCGGGACGACGAAGGCGCTCCAAGTAGAGATCGATGATCGACAGATAGCAGCCGATGAGGACCATGATGGATACGAGCCGATACCGTGAGGCCAAGGCGTGGCCGATCCCGTAGCGAGATCTTCCCAATGCGATGCTTGCCGCAATCAGCAGCGCGTAGAGAAGGAGGAAGTAGACCGTAGGGCGTCTTCGGTAGTAGCCGGTTACGCTCAAGAATACGAAGTATGCCACCACCATCGTCCCCAGTACGACCGTGAGGACTTGGCTGAATATGTAGCCTCTGATGAAGGGGACCATTCCCACGTGCATGCACCCCCCCGTTACCGTCAGGAAGTAGCCCGTCGTTCGGAAGGGGTGTCGGACGGCCTCGGCCAGGGCGCTCTCCTCGGCCGGCGAGTGATGCTGATGGAAGTACAGGACGAGGGTGCCCACAACGCCGACGACGAGTAGCAGCGTTTCGGGTCCAAGCCACCGTCTCAGGCGCGAGGCTTGCTCTCGTAGGGGTTCGGTCTTGTCACCGACAAGCACGTGCCACGCCACCAGAACGGGCCAGATGCAGATGCCCGCCATGTTCGTGAACGTCGCCAGGAATCCGAAAACGAGTCCCATGGCGAGGCCCGGGAGGGATCTGAGACCGAAACACACGAGCGAGAGCAGGCCGAACAGCATCACGTAGTAGTTCGTGGTGGCGCCGGTGGCCCAGGTCATGTTCTCCTGTGATTGCGAGAGGAACAGCACCCACATCATTGGCAGACAAGCGGCAAGGGGGACACCGCATCGGCGGATGAGATAGACGAGCGCCGCGGCGATGGCCAGCAAGGCGGCGTTACCAGCGTAGATCACGACGCGAAAATCGGCGTGTCCCAGAAGCCGGTACGTGATCTCGGCGAGGCCCCTCGTAACCAGGATCCGGTGCTCATTATGCTGATCGAGGAGACCTCTCAACCGCTCTGACGATGGGCGTAGCAGATGGGCGAGGATAGTGTCGTAGTCGTCTAGAATGGGTATGTTGATTGCGTAACGGCCGACCAGGACGACGTAGATGACAACGGGGGCGAGAGCAAAGGCACCGAGCATCGAGGCGCGGAGTACCGATCGCCCCGGGTAGGCGAAGCCAACCGCACATGCCGTTATGAGCGACAACATCGCGGCGAGGCCGACAGCCTTGAGGGGAGTAACGAGCGGCCGCCAGGGCGCACTAGGCCGGCCCTGTCGCGTCGCGGCAGCTCTTCCTCCGTGACCAGGCTCCGATCTCTGCTGGGTCGGTACTCGCGGTGACCGCCGTCCAGCCTGGGCCAGTTGCTCGCGTTGCCGACCATCGCGCTGCCTGTCGCAAGCCTCCTGGCAATGCTGGCATAACTGATCGTCCGAGGAGCGTTGACTGACGGCGGCGGCCGCCGGATTCCCGCCTGATGCGAGACCTATAATGAACAGCAAGAATACGTTACATGACACGCTAGTCACCCTCGCAGAACTGCCTTCTCGAGACGGATTTCACCAGATCACTATCGGCGCGTCAACAGAACGGACGCATACATGATCGATCTCGCCATGCAAAGGATTGCTGGGTCCAGCCGACGAACAGGCCGAAGCGGACAGCGCATCCGGACTTCCCCTCGACGGCCCGATCGCTCCTCGCTCGGAGCTCCGCTGCTTGCGGATCGACTGGCTCGTCCGGCGGATCGGTGGGTCCGGGGATCGTCTCGCCAGAGAGCGGCTCGTTCGGCTCGACGGTCTGCGGCCAGAGCGTGCACGACCACGCGCAACGGAGGCGGTACTGTCATTCTCAATGTCGCGCGGCGCCCCAAACCCAGCCACCGATAGGCGCCTCAAACCCAGCCAGTCCTGGTGATCTTCGTATACCTCACTTCGCTTGCTCCTGACCAAATGAAGGCGCAAGAGGAGCGACTCAGCGCACCGTTTGAGGAACCACCCCTCCAGCAGTGGGGGCACAAGTGTCCGTGTATCGCTGTACCTAACGGGCACCTGGCAGTTCGGCCAAGCGCGACCTCACCCGACCCACTTCGTCCAACGTTTCCAGGCGAACAGGGTCAGTACGAACACGATCACCGCCGCCAGCGGAGGCCACGACCAAGACACCGGAACCGGATCTGGAAGGTACGGACCGACGGCGGCGATCCGGCTGTACTGACGAACGCATCAGGGACGACGTTTGACGACCGCCTTCCCAACTGGCCACCGACCGGCAAACGCGTCCTTCTTCAGCGTCGCCTTGCCTGCAATCTGCTTCCTCGCCGCATTCGTCCCCGCTTGCATACATGCGACGTTGACCTGTCCTCCTGCCACCGTGCGAGTTTGTCTTCATTCATCTTCTCCACCCCCGCAGCTCCTTCCCGCTCGTCGTAGGGCGGGACGAAGCCCGGCCCCGCCACCAACCGCCCTTCCAATCGACCCCACGATGCCTATCCCGACCCTGTGCCCGATACCACTCCCGCCTGAACCACTTGTCCCAGGCGGAACGCTTCACGTTCCTGATAGATCGCTCGATCTCATCTCGTTCCTGCTGAAGCTGCCTGTCGACTTCCAGGTTCCATCCTTGTCCTTGTATCTCCTTTCCACTGTGGCCTTTAAGGTGTTGACCGAGCGGCCTTCCACCTTTGCTTCGTTCTCCCACAGTGCACACGAGACTGTACCCGCGCTAAACTTCTTGATTGGTGCCATTCGCACCACCTCCGAAGCTGCTCGTCTTTGCGAACCGCCTCTTCTCAGCCGTGGGAAGAGGCGGTCGCTGCGGTGCACGTGAGCCGAATTCCGCTGGCTTGGGGGGAATCGAAGCTGCCGGAGGGATTGATCAAGCGGACATACCGAGCGAGCCGCAAAACGAAGGGTGGGCGCAAGTCTGGCGTAGCGTGAAGTTGATACACCCCCGAACCGGAAGTCACGCAACTACTGCACCATCAACGAGGACGGAGTATTCGGGAGGGACAGGTCGGCCGAGGATAACGGCCACGGCGGCATAACCCGGCAACTCACAGATGCGCTTGTCCTGGACAGCAACCGCGCATGAAGGTAGAAAGAGACCAGCGACGCCTGGGCGCCGGTCGAAGTGGTTTCTCTCTATCGTCGGTTAGCCGTTGCGGGGTGAGTAAGCAAGCTCAAGGCAGGGGAAGAAGGGGACATTCTACTTTGCGGAAACGCTGGACTGTCCCCTTTCCCTTCCGCACCGTGGAGGTCCTCGTGCCCTGCATCGCGGCCACATGAACAAAGAGTTGAAGAGAATTTCATGGGACACGAGCGAGTAGAGAACATGAGAAAACTGCTGGGGACGCTCTTGGCTGTCGCCGTGTGTGCACTTGCGAGCACTGCACTGGCCGCCACGGGCATGGTGGATCCGGCGGACTACGGTTTTTCGCCGGGCGCAGCGGCGGCCACGAACGCGGCGGCACTGCAGCGGGCACTGGACGGCGGAAAGCGGATCGTCGAGGTGACGCGACCCGGCCTCTATGCCTTGGATCGCACGGTGTGGCTGGATAGCGATACGCGGCTGACCTTCAGCCCCGGCGTGGTCCTGCAGAAACAGGGAACGTTCGTCCACGTGCTGGCCAATCGCGGCCTCGCCACCTGGACGTGGGACGCAAACATCGTCGTCGAGGGAGCAAGGATCGACGTCAACGGCGTCAGTGCCGGTCACGATGAGAACAGCCCCATGTTCGGCAATCGAGGCCAGGTTTCCTTCTGCCGAATCCGCAATCTTGCGGTGCGTGATTTCACCTGCCTGAATCTGCATGGCCCACAGTATGGATTTCACATCGCTATGTTCGAAAACGCGGTCCTCGATGGATTTGAGATCCGCGGCGCAAAAGACGGCGTCCATGTGAACGCGGGGCGAAAGTTCGTTATCCGCAACGGGACGCTCGAGACGGGCGACGACGGCGTCGCGCTGAACGCCGAGGACTGGGTTTCCTCGGCGCCCGTGGTCGGCGACATCGAGGACGGCCTGATCGAGAACGTCACCGACGATGGAAAAGGCCGATGCAATTTCAGCCGCATCTTGACCGGCGCGTGGACCGACTGGCACAAAGGCATCCGCCTCCAGCGCGGCGATACTGTGCGCTGCGGCCGCAACCTCTACGGCGTGGTCATGCCGCTGGGCACGAAAGAGTACGTCTCGCTGGAGCAACCCTCGCACACGCGCGGCGTGTGGACCGACAAGTCCGGATTGAAATTCTGGTTCATCGTGGACAGCGGCGCGCTCTCGGCGAACATTCGTAACGTGACGTTCCGCAACATCTATTTGCGTTCTCCGCGAAACGGCTTCCTGGCGGACTGGGAGACGCGATCCGAATGGAACCGCGGCATCCATCCCGAAGTCAAACCGGAAAACTACCCGGTCTGCGAGGTCCGCCTGGAGGATGTCTATTCCGAGTCCCCTCATCCGCTGGTCGCCGGAAACCAGTCCGTGCGACTGTGGTTGCGCGACGTGTGCAAGACCCGCGGCCCGTTGATCCGGCTCCATCGCGGCGGATGCGACATCGATGCCTGGTTGTATCTTTCCGGCGTGGTGCTCAAACCCGATGACGGGAAAGAGGCGGATATCGCCGTGCACGGAGCCGGCAACTCGCTGAATCTGACCGTGGACGGCTTGATGCAGGCGCGCGATCTTCGGCTCTCGATCGGTTCGGGCGTCCGCGCGCGTGTCAACGGAACCGGCTCCATCGACACCCTGGAAAACCTGACGCCGAAAGCTGGGGACTCCGTCAAGCTGAACGGTACACTGAAGACCTTCGACGGCACGCACTGGCGCTAGACCCGTCCATACCGAGAACTCCATCCGGCGGCTCAATACTGTCGCTCCAGGCTCTGAACCGGGAGCCCTTCGACCGGACGCTTCGTGGACGCCGACAGCGACGGATATGCGTAGGCAGGCCTGACCCTCTTCTCCCTCCTTCTCCCTTCGACTCGTGACCCATTATCAGGTTCGCCCTGCATATCGCGGCCAACGGCCGGTTCAAGGGGTCTTGACCGATCTGACCGGCGGACTCATTATCATGGGTTGTCGCTTCATGGAGGCCCGACCATGCACCCGCTTGCGAGACTCCTGTATGTCCTGCCCGTTTGCCTCGGGGCTGCGGCGCGGGCTGGCGACGTGCTGCCCGTCGTAACGGGACAAGGTTTCTTCCCCGTGATCTGCAAGCTCAAGGACGGCCGGCTGGGTGTGGTCCTGCGTGGCGGCGCACCGCATGTCGGCATCAGCGGGCGCCTGGACTTCGTCGCCTCCGCCGACGGTGGCCGAACCTGGTCACGGCCCTTTACCGTTGCCGACGGACCGGCGGACGACCGCAACCCCGCCTTCGGACAGACCGCCGACGGCACGCTGCTCTGCCTGTACCACGTGCAGCAGAACTACAACGAAAAGGGGCAGTATGAGGCCTCTCTGGGACGACCGATGCCGATCTTCGCCGTGCGATCATCCGACGGCGGAAAGACGTGGGGCAGGCCATCCCCTGTGGACTGTCGTCCGCTCAAGTGGGGGTCCCCCTATGGCAAGATCCTGACCCTGCCCGACGGCTCGTTGTTGGTCAACATCTACGGCCGCTATCCCGAACCGCTCGGCGGTGCGACGGGACACCAGCCTTCGTCACACGATTGTACCTGTCTCTTTCGATCGATGGACCATGGGACCTCGTGGGCGTTTCTCTCCCGAATGGCCGTGGGCTACAACGAGACGGCGATCGCACTTCTGCCCAATGGAAGGCTGCTCGGCGCCCTGCGAACCGATGCGTCTGGGATCAGCGCTGCCGTGGCCGTGGCCTATTCGGACAACGGCGGCCACACCTGGGCCGATCCCAAGATCGTCACTCGTCCCAACCAACATCCTGCCGATCTGCTGGTGCTGTCGAACGACCGGGTGCTGCTGACGTATGGCCACCGGCTATCCCCCCAGGGCGTACGAGGCATTCTGAGCGCCGATGGGGGCCGGACGTTTCCGTCGGACCGCGAGTTTGTCGTCTGTGACGACGCCACGAGCTTTGACTGCGGCTACCCTAGCTCCGCCCTGCTTGATGACGGACGGATTGTCACTGTCTACTACTCGGTCACCAGTACGAAACACCCCGACTGGGGGACGCACTGCGCGGCAGTCATGTACGGGCTGCCGAAGTAGAACGAGCCGAACAATGGTCCTGTGAGGATCGTCGACAGTGGGGATCCCGGCCAATTGGATACCCACTTTGGGGTGAGGACGGCAGCGAATCGGCGGCGCGTGTTCGCGCGGACGGAGTAATCGATGAGAAATCTCAAGGAATACAACGGCTGGGCGCTGATCACTGGCGCGGCCTCGGGCATTGGCCGAGCGTTGACGGAGCAGATCGCGGCGCAGGGCGTGTCTTGCGTGCTTGTGGACAAGAACGGGCCGGGCATTGAGGAGTTGGCGACATCGCTGGCTTCGGCCCACGGCGTCCGGCTGGCTCGAGCGGATTGTGGCGGACACGGCGGACATTCCGATAGGCATTCTGGTGAACGACGCGGGCGCGGGCCTTCCGGGGCGAATGGAGACGCGCGATCCGGTGAGGATTCGCAGCATCATCGAGTTGAACAGTATCGCGCCAGTACTGCTGACGCGGACGTTCCTTCCGCCGATGCTTGAGCGGGACCGGGGCGCCTTCATCATCCTGGCGTCTATTGTGTCGTTACTTCCGGCGCCGTTCGAGTCGGTGTATTGCGCGACAAAGGCGTTCAATCTGATCTTTGGCGAATCGCTGTGGGGCGAAATGCGCGGGCGCCCGATCGACGTGTTGAACGTGTGCCCTACGGCCACGCGGACAGGCTTCTGGGCATCGGAGGGATTGCAGGAGGACGTGCAGCGTCGGATGGCCAAGCGTTCGGACAGTCCGGAGGACATCGCGCGCCTGGCGTTGCGGAGCCTTGGCCGGCGGATGACGGTCGGCCCGTGGTCGATGCGTATGCCCGTGTTTGCGTCTCGCTTCCTGCCGCGCTGGGTTCCGCCGCATTTCGCGGCGAAGTTCTCACGTCGCGTGATGAAGACGGATCAAGTGTGGTTGCAGGAAGGATAGCTCCAAGCACGCGCCTGGAAGATCGCTAACCTGAAGCCCCCCGGCGCCAGGCCGTCGCGCCCCCGCGGAATCAAATCTCCTATCAGTAACCTTGCTTGGACTCCTACGATTTCCCCGCCGGACTTCTGAGTTCGCGGCACCTCAGAAAGACCGTGTCCGCTTAACGAACCGCATCTATGCGCCGCCGGGGTTGCGCGGCATGATGGGGGCATGAGCAAGCGAGGCGTGTCGGCGGAA
>JAFGQA010000107.1 GCA_016935885.1 Phycisphaerae bacterium
GCCAACTGCCACAGTGAACGAGGTATCACCCTGCGCATTCAAGGTAAGCTCGACGACGCCATTAGCGACTACAACAAGGCCATCGAGATGTACGACGCCCTGGTCAAGAAGGAGAGACACACCCATCTCTACAGCGAGCTGGCCACCTGCTACAGTTGTCGAGGAGTTGCTCTCCGCGTTCAAGGCAAACTCGACGACGCCATCAACGACCACAACAAGGCCATCGAGATCTATGGCGCCATAGTCAAGGAAGAGGGACGAACCGATCTCACCGACCGCTTGGCCAACTGCCACGACAACCGAGGAGTCGCTCTCTACATTCAAGGCAAGCTCGACGATGCCATCAGCGACCACAACGCCGCCGTCAGAATCTACCGACGTCTGGTCGAGGAAGAGGGACGCGCCTACCTGACTTGCTACCTAGTCATCGCGCTGGAGAATCGGGCAACTACGCTTGACGAGGCCAACGGGCCAGATGGCGCCGCCCGAGACCGCACTCGAGCCGCCGCCCTCCGCATCAAGTGCAACCTACCGGACGACCTATCCGCCCTGCTAGAGCCCCCCTCATCTTACTACTGATCTGGCGCCTCAACTTCCAGACGCCTGCGCCGCACTAGACCCGGGCAGTTGATCCCGATCGGCGCAGCAGCAGCAGAGCCAATAGCCTACAACCCTACAACCAGATTCCGCTCCTCCGAAATCCGCTCAAGAACCGGGCTGGTTCCTCCGCAGCCTCTGGCGTCCGTCACAGTACCTTTTGCCGTGGCGGCAATTTCGGGCTGACTTCGGGATTGGACCACGCGGCGGGCCTTCGTCCGATCAGTCTCATTCTGCGGCGCCGACTCCCGGACCACACACACCCAGGATAAGGTCAGCTCCTGAAGGAACGCCTGGGGAATACAACTAGATCAACGCAAGCACGAGATCCTTTGCTCCTTGGCCGCTGCAAGGAAGTGGTGTTGCCCACTCCACTCGCGAACCTCGACTTCCGGAAGATCCTGGCTGGCGGCTGAACAATCAGACCTCATGCGAAGATGTCACGGCAGAAGCAAGAGATGTCCGCCGGACGACCCTACAGCCTTGTATCGAGCGATCAGATTGGCCGCAATCGGCGGCTACACCCACCGTTTCCTGTGAAGGAACGTGAGGATACCCAAGGCGAAAACGCAGAGCGTTGCGGGCTCGGGAACCAGACACAGACTCAGTACATCTGTACCGCCGCCGTAGAACTCGGACAGCACGGTCCCGTCCAACTCCATTCGTCCGATCTGCGTTCTGCCACTCTGGCTGAACCAGATCTCGTCACCAACCACACATAAGTCTAGAACGTCCGTACCACCGCCGTAGAACTCGGACAGGACGGTCCCATCCAATTCCATTCGTCCGATCTGCGTTCTTCCACTTTGACTGAACCAGACCTGATCACCGACACGACACAGATTCAGAACGTCGGTACCCCCACCATCGAAGTCAGGCAGTATTGTCCCGTCCAACTCCATTCGGCGGATCTGCGTTCTGCCCATCTGACTGAACCAGACCTGGTCACCAACCAGACACAAGTCCAGAATGTCCGCACCGACACCGTCGAACTCGGACAGGACGGTCCCATCCAACTCCATTCGTCCGATCTGCGTTCTACCACTTTGACTGAACCAGACCTCAGACTCCCCGTGGAGTCCGGTAGGAAACAGTACAAGGTGCATGACAGCAAACATCGCGATCAACGGGAAGTAGTTCTTCATTGTTGAGTCCTCCTCCATCGCTAAACGAATCTCCCCCGGTCTTCATCTCCTGTGAGTAATCGTTTCTCTCAGGGGTAGGTCGCCTCATGATCAGAGATAGGGGAGTCGGTAGACCGTGGCGGATTCACGAGAAGATCCGTAGGGTCCCGACGAACGAATTCAGAGCACGCCCTCATGAGGATGCCCCATTCACCTCCTGACAACCTGCTCTGACTTGGTGCGGAGACGAATCCGCAATGACCCCCGGAGGGGCTTCGCATCTCTCTTCTCTCTCCTCCTCCAAGTTCACGCAACCATGCGCTTTCGGATACCACAGGGAGCGAAGACCGTCAAGCAGCTTATGGTGCGTGTCTACCAGCATCTAGCTTGGGAAGAAGACCGAAACGTGCTTGAGAAACAGAGACGGGCTGAGACCACGGATCAATGAGTGTGCAGTAGAAGGCGCGAAGGCGCGTTAGGTCCGATCACGACCATTATGTGGCGCGCTGGGGGAACTCTCGCAACATCAGGTCCGCCGGCACCCTCACACGCGGACCGACCCTTTTGAAGAAGAATGGTACGCCTGTGGCTTTACATTGATCCCGGACGCTCCGCGCCCACTTGAGGTCCATCGGTCGCGCCCCCGGCCCCGTCTCGCCGCCGCAGATCACCCAATCGAGATGTGGTTCGGCTGCGGCTGACTTGTAGTCATCGCACGGCTCATCGTCTTCTCCGCAACCGGCACACTCTCTCCCGTAGCAGACGGCATTGGGTCCGTCCGGATGTGGCAGGTGGTCGGCGACGTCGACCGGCCCCAGCATTGGCTCGATCGATACGAAGCGCACCGCCGCCAACGTCTGGAGCAGGATCGGGATCCGCTCGTCCGCCCGCTCTTGGTTCTCCACCGTGACGCCGAGCCAGACGTTGGGGAGTGGCGAGCGAGGCGATGGGTCGCCGTTCCAGCGTCGCCGGATGCCACCGTATAGGGACGACAGGTACTGTTGGGCCAGCAGGGGCCGCTTCGTCAACAACATGAATGTGTGGCGCTTGGCAAACGACGCGACTCTCAAAGCTCGGTCGATCCACTCCTCTGGTACTGACTCGTGGAATAGATCGCCCATCGAACAGACGAAGATGCGGCGAGGCCTTCTCCAGCGGAGGGGCTGATCCCAGATGCGCTCCGGTCGCCTGGCGCAATGCCCGTCCCAGCGGCCATCACGGACAACGTTCATGTACCCGAATCGGCCCATCGCCGCCTGCCGATTCGCCATCCGCTCCGCGTAACAGTTCTCGCAACCCTCACTCACCTTCGAGCAACCAACGAACGGGTTCCACGTCGCATCACACCACTCGATCCTGGTTTGATCACTCATCTCATCTTCGCCAGGTCGGGCAGGGAGAGAACTCGCCCTTCCGACGCGGCAACCTCCAGCTTCGGCAGGAGCTGCTGTCCGAGGGTTTCGCCATTGCCGAGAACGATGAACGGCATGAACTCGACCTCGATCGTCGAGATCCCAGTCTCGACCGCCTCCAACTTGGCCTTAATCGCCAGCAACAGGGCTCGCCACCGCTGCTTTACCGCCTGCTCCCATGCTCGATAGGCGGCCTCTGGCTTGCGCCGTCGACCGGCGTCCGAAACCGCGAACTCCTCGGCATCACGATCTGGAAGGGGGACGGTGATCCTGATAGGAATCCGCCCACCACTCTCCACCGGTACGATGAACTCGATCGCCGCCTCCTTGGAGCGTTCCAGGACGCCGAAATCCTCGACCCCGTAGCGGCGCAGAGTGTCCTTGATCTGTCCCTGAGACCGCTCGACGTTCACGGTTGTCTCGTTCGCATAGCGCGGCATGGCCTAGTCCTTCGTGTAGCTCTCCCCATTGATCAGCATAATCTCCGGCGCGACCTGTTTCCGGTTCCCCCGGCCATTCTGCTGGTGGAGCAGCTTGTTCACCGCACACTCCACCGCCGTCCAACCCTCGTACAGTTCGCGGATGCGCGGGCAGTCGTAACTGGAGACGACGATCCGAGCCCGCTTGTAGGATCGGAGCAGCTCGGCCAAGTGCTCGTGAGTGTGCCTCGGCTTGTCCTCGCCGTCATCGAAGAGGGCATCCGGTTCGATCTCGAAGTCATGCAGGTACCTGGAACGGCCGCCCGAACCGTTGAAGCCGCTCCTTGTCTCACTGGGGTAGGGAGGATCGACGTAGACGGCGGTTCCATCTGAATCCTGAAAGCGATCGAGGATCTCGAACGCGTCCCTTCTCAGGATCACGACATTCCGCAAGCGTTCGTGCCAGTCAGGGATTGACTCAATCGCGCCTCGGAACCGGATCGTTGGCGAGCCGCCTCCCGGAGTCCATCTGACGGCCATTGAGTAACCCGCCCCCCGAGGTCCGCCGATCACCGTCCCGGCGACGCCGTTTCGCATCACCCAGGATTGCACGAAGTACCAGTAGGCCCGATCGAACGCCTCGCCCGTGATGCCATCCTCTAGGTCGATCTTGCGCCCCATGGCGTCCTTGGCCTGGTCCAGCAGATCCTCGGTGAACAGCGTCCTCTGCAACCGTCCGTAGAGCATCGGTGCCGCCAGCGGGTCCTGGAGGACTCTGGCGAGGTTGACCAGATCGCCGTGCAGATCGTTGACGGTCTCGTGCTTTGATGGCTCCTTCGCGAAGAGCACAGCCATGGACCCACAGAACGGCTCGAAGTATTGGGCGTGCGGGCCCAACTCCGCTACGATCCTGGGGGCCAGCGTGCGTTTCCCGCCGAACCACGGTGCTATGGCCCTGATCCGCATCTCTACCCCCTAGACCAAGCCGCGTGGACGGCTACCCCAATTGCGATGACCAGGCTGATAACGACCATGAGAACGACGGTCGACGCCTTGGCGAGTTGGCTATTCGAAGGCATACTCGGGCTCCATGACCTCCTCGAGGGCGGTCCGTTGTCGCTGGGGAACGCCCCAAGCAGCTCGGATCCGCTTGAGCGCACGTTGCTCGTCCTCCTCGGTGATGACGAGCCAACGGCCCTGGTTGACGTTGCTGGCGAAGAGGGCGGCGGGTTTGCGGCCGAGTCGGAGGGCATGCTCGGCCATGGCGACGAAGCGGATCCCGTCCGCCTCGCAATGGCTGACGAGCCCGAGCTTCTCGGCCTCCAGGAACAGCCTCCTCAGCCGCTCGAGGTCCTGGAGGTCTTCGAGCGTGACCCCGCGCAGGCGACGGCCCCTCACACACCTGATCGCGTGCGAAGCACCATGGTCTTTCTCTGAAGGGGATGGTCTAGGAGATGGTAGTGTCTCAGTTTGACACTGCGGCAGTGTCAAACTGACACTACCCCCGTCTCGTTTTGACACTACCCCCTGCCCTTCCTTCGGTCCCTCCGTACGCCACAGCGTTGCCTGGTCCCCCGGCCGGAGCACACGGGGCCGGTAGTGCCCGTCCTCGTCCCGCAGCATCTGAACCTGCCTGCGGGTGACGCGACGGTGGGCCAGGGCGTCGGGGCTGCCCGGTATGGCGTACGTGTTCGCGATCGTCCGTCGGAACACCACGCCGCCCCGACAGATCGTGACAACGAAGCCCGCTGCCTCCAGTCGCTTCAGATGGCGAAAGAACGTCCCTCGGCTGCAGCCAATGCGTTGAATGAGCTCTGCACCACCGAAAGCCCCAAGCAACGACCCGTCGGCAGCCGGCGCGTCACACGCGTCAGCGATGGCTTGTAGCGTCTGCCTCAGTTGTGGACGGAGCCTCAGATACTCGGCATCCTGAAGAATCCACGTCGGCAGGTGATTGTGCCACTGATGCGGCACCGAGTGTTGATCGAGCCTGAGAGCCGGCTCCGCCATCCCCGTCGCCTCCTGCGTCGGCTGTACGACTACCTCCTGTCGTGATCCTGAACGATTGCGGCAATCGCGCGCCGCTCCTCGACGGTAAGATCGGACCATCTGCGCAGCAGATCCGAAAGGTCCGTATCGTCTCCCATGATGTGCGCGCACTGGCGAGCGCAATCCACGGGGTCGATTTCAGAAGTCTTTTCTTGATAAGTGGTTGCGTCAGTTTCTTGACGGTTTGCTAAACCGTTGATCCGGGTATTCCCGGGTCCGGGGGTTCGAATCCCCCCCTCTCCGTTCTCGATGGGCCGCGCGGGCCGGTCGACGGACGACTTGAGTTTGCACGCGTCGGGGCAGGTGAAGCGGACCTCCGTGTCCGCTTAACGAACCGCATCTATGCGCCGCCGGGGTTGCGCGGCATGATGGGGGCATGAGCAAGCGAGGCGTGTCGGCGGAA
>JAFGQA010000108.1 GCA_016935885.1 Phycisphaerae bacterium
AACATCGGCGTGCCGTTCGACAGCAACAGCAGGCAGCAGAAGTTCTTCATCTGCCTCTCGCGCAGCGCCATGACCTCGGCGGGGACGTTTTCTTCGCCCTCCCACCCGCAGTTCCAACCGAACTCTTCCGCCGGCCCGTCCGCATTGTTGTGCCCGTTGGCCCAATTATGCTTATGGTCGTAGGCAACGAGATCGTAAAGCGTGAAGCCATCGTGCGAGGCGATGTAGTTCACGCTCTGGAACGGGTGATACGCCTCCGCCAGCGTGTCGGGAAACAGGTCGTCGCTGCCATACAGGCGCGTCATCAGGGCGGGTACCAGCCCGGGATCACCGCGGACGAATCGGCGGACGTCGTCTCGGAACCGAGCGTTCCACTGAAACCAGCGGGTACCTGGGAAGGCACGCCCCAGTTGGTACACGCCCGCGTCCCATGGCTCGGCGATCAGCCGCACATTGGCCAACTCGGGATCAGACGTGATGTCCCCGAAGATCGGCGGATCTTCCAGGTTGACCTCCCCGTTGGATCCTCGGGCGAAGACCGACGCTAGGTCGAAGCGAAAGCCATCGACGTGCATCTCCTTGACCCAGTAGCGCAGGCTGTCCAGGATCATCTTGCGCACGTAGCGGTTCGTGCAGTGTAGCGTGTTGCCGGTGCCCGAGTGGTTCGCGTACGGAGCGAGAGGGTTGTCGGTCATGAGGTAATACGTACTGTTGTCGATGCCCTTGAAGCTGTACATCGGGCCGTGTTGGTCCCCCTCCGTCGTGTGGTTGTACACGACGTCGAGAATCACCTCGATGTCAGCCGCGTGCAGGGCTTTGACCATAGCCCGGAACTCGTCGTGCTGGCGGCACGTCTCGCCGTGGCAGGCGTATTGCTGGTGCGGCGAGAAGAAGTTCAGCGGCATGTAACCCCAGTAGTTGCCCTCCTGCGGGTCGAATTGGAACACCGGCATGAGCTCGACGGCAGTGACGCCAAGCTCTCTCAGATATGGGATCTTGGCCTCTATACCGATGAACGTCCCACGATGCTCGGGCCGGACACCAGAATTCGCCCGCGCCGTGAAGCCCTTCACGTGCAGCTCGTAGATCACGAGGTCAGCTTCGTGCCGCGGCTGGCGATCCTCGCCCCACAGGAAGCACGACCGGTCGGGCTGGATCAGCCCCACGGGAGCCTTGCCGGCGTTTGAGCCGGTGCGAGCCGCCGCCTTGCGATCGAACGTCGCCGGAAAGTGAACGGCGTGTGCATACGGGTCGAGCAGGATCTTCTCCGGATCGAAGTCGTGCCACTCGGTCTGCCCTTCAGGGTTCGGGCCGTCGATCGAATACGCGTAATACAACGCGCCCTTCAGATCTGCAGCGGGAATCCGGCAGTGCCAGATACGCCCACTCTTGTTCCTCAGGTGCGACAGCTCATACGTGACGACCGGCCGAACCAAGTCCTCCGGCTGGTACAGCAGCAACCTGACGGCCGTGGCGTGCTTCGAATAGATCGCAAAGTTGTACGCCTGCTGCTCGGCTATCCACGTGACGCCCAGTAGTGTCGGCATGCCTTCGGTCGCGGCCCAAGTCGCCATGTGCGTTCCCTTGACATCGAATGCCTGATACCATATCAGGCCGGCTCGCGTGCGGGAAGCTCGGCGGGCGCCCGTTCTTTCCGGCGACGACTCAGCGGGAGCAAGCGAAAACGCGTATTCCCTGTGGCGCCGCCGCCAAAGGCCGTGGTCAGACACAGGTGAGACGCCCGTATCATAGGAAGCAACACGGTGATCACGCCAAACCTGTTTCTCTTGGTTCTGTGTCTTTGTGGTCAGACCGAGACGGCATCCGTTCTATCCAAGCAGATGGATGATCGCCCAACACTGCTGCCGCGCCCGCTCGAACTAGAGGCGGGCGACGGCTCGTTTGTTCTCGGGGCCGCTTCGCGAATCGTGTACCATCCCGACGGACAACCACAGAAGAAAGTAGCAGAACAACTCGCCACCTGGGTCGAAGCCCAGACGGGGCACCGCCTGCCAGTGGGACCGTCGTCGGGAGGATCCATCGCTCCACAGACGATTCTGTTAACCACGGACAACGCCGATGAGTCGTTGGGCATGGAAGGCTATCAGCTTGTAGTCGAACCCGCGGGGATCGTTCTCAGGGCCTCCTCTGCGGCCGGGCTTTTCTACGCGTCACAAACACTGCGGCAGATGCTACCTTCCACACCTTTGGCGACGCAGGGCACTGGCAATGACGTGAGCATCCCGGCGATGCGCATACGCGACAGGCCGAGGTTTCAATGGCGAGGCTTGCTGCTGGATTGCAGCCGGCACTTCATGACCAAGGAGTTTGTCAAACGCTACATCGACCTCCTGGCGTTTCACAAACTCAACGTGCTGCATTGGCACCTGACCGATGATCAGGGATGGCGAATTGAGATCAAGAAGTACCCCAAGCTCACGGAAGTGGGCGCATGGCGAAACGAAGGCGGGGAGCGTTACGGCGGCTTCTATACGCAGGACGATATCCGTGAAATCGTCGCCTACGCAACGGAACGGCATGTACTGGTCGTACCGGAGATCGAGATGCCGGGGCACTGCATGGCGACCCTGGCAAGCTATCCGGAGTTGTCCTGCACGGGCGGCCCGTTTACCGTCGGTACCCACCGAGGTGTCTACAAGCACGTGTACTGCGTGGGCAATGACCAGACGTTTGAATTCCTGGAGAACGTGTTGTCAGAGATCGTGGACTTGTTCCCCGGCGAGTTCGTCCACATCGGCGGGGACGAATGCACGAAAGCGCGCTGGCACGAATGTCCCAAGTGCGAGGCCCGCCTGCGCAACGAAGGACTCTGCGATGAATCCGAGCTGGAAAGCTACTTCGTCCGGCGAATCAGCCGTTTCCTTCGCAAGAAGGACCGGAGAATCATCGGTTGGGATGAGACGCTGCTGGGCAACATCGAGCCTGATGCGGTGATTCAATCCTGGCGGGGCATGGGAGCGGCGGTCACGGCCGCTTGGATGGGACACGATGTGATCGTGTCGCCTACCAGTCACTGTTACCTGGACTTTCCTTACGAACCGGACCCGGCGCAGCCTTCCTGGTTGGGCGTGATCAGTCTGCACAGAATGTACCAGTTCGAACCGATCCCCCACGTGCTTTCCGAAGCTCATCGGCGGCACATCCTCGGTGCAGAGGCCGCGGTTTGGACTGAGCACATCCCGCAGGATGACGTGGACGGCATGGTCTTCCCGCGGCTCTGTGCATTTGCCGAAGTGATGTGGTCGCCGGAAGAGTCACGTGACTGGGCGGACTTCGCGGCCCGGATGCAACGCCACTATGACCGTCTCGACGCCTTGGGAGTGACCTACTACGTCCGCCCGCCGCAGGTCACGACCGAGGACCGGGCGTTCACCGACTCCCTCGTCGTTGAACTGTCCAACCCCAACGCAGTTGGAGAGATTCGCTACACGCTCGACGGATCTCCGCCGACCGCCGAGTCACCCCTCTACGAGGGATTAATCCTCCTCCGCGGCCCCGCGTTGCTCAAGGCAAGGACCTTTTGGCCCAACGGTCGCGCCAGCGCCGTCGTGGAGGCGCAGTTTGACCAACAGCGACTCCGACCTGCGGAGACGTTGAAGCCATCCCTGCCCGGATTGATCTACGGCTACTACGAAGGACCGATCGGGCACATGCCGGATGTCGACGGGAAGCAACCGCTCCTGACCGGCATTGCTGAGAGAATCGATCTGACGCCGCGGCAACGGGATGAGTCTTACGCCCTCGTCTTCAACGGAAGCATCAAGGTCCCCAGCGACGGCGTGTACACGTTTTATCTTCACGCCGAGGACGAGTGCCGACTTTGTATCGGTACGCAGGCGGTCGTCGTCAATGAGGAGGGAAACTCCATCAGCGAGAGACTCGGCCAGATCGCACTGGCCGCCGGATGCCACCCCATAATGGTTCTGTACCGCGAAAACGTCGGCGCGGGGTACCTGCGCGTTCTGTACAAAGGGCCCGGCATCGCCAAACAGACTATTCCGGCAAACACCCTCTTCCACGCCCCCGGACCTTATTGAACCTCGAACAGATCAATCAGCAACCCATCGTTCGAGTGCCGCATGTTTCAGATACGCCTGCAGCAACGACTGGTTCGAGGCGGTTCGGTGGATGGAGGCTTGAACCTCGTCGGCCAAGGCGGCCACATCCTCGGGAATACGATTGGCCAAGTCGGCACGCCTGGTATGCGACCAGACCTATTATAAAGAGTTGAGTTCCGGGGCGTACGCCTCCCACCCGAAACGCTCGGGTAAGCCGAACCGCAGGTCCTCCACAAAACCGGTCGGCGCGGTAGCGCATCGAATCCACGCACCACACGCGAGCCCATCCTCGACCGGTGCGGCATCAGCGGCTGGGATCGTTGCACCAACTAAATAGGTCCAACATGAAGGGAGAGCGAAGTCCTTCAAAGCACCCCTGGGCCTTGGTTGGCTGCATTTGTCGCCACTTTCCCTATTGCGTGGACCTATTTAGTACCGTGTTTCACAGGAAACGCGACTACGGTTGCTGGACCGAGAATCCCTTCTCGGTCCTCAAGCCGGTGCCGAGACAGGATTCTCGGCAGAGCGGCGGTGCCACAGGTGCATCCAACCGTGAAGTGCTTTAGGAATCCGTCTGATGGGGGCTGCCGACCGCCGCTGCGGCAGCCTGCGAGTACTCCATATCGACTCCCGACAGTCCGTGCCCCGGGCGATTGGCGTAGATCAGCCAGTAGGTGATGGGGATGACGAAGAGCGTGAACACGGTAGAGGCGAACAGGCCGAAGATCAGCGACCATGCCAGGCCTGAGAAGATCGGATCAATCGTGATCGGCGCCGCCGAGAGCATGGCCGTCGCGGCGGTCAGGAGAATCGGTCGGAGTCGCACAACGCGGCTCTCCATGATGGCGTCAAAGAGTGATCGTCCCCGCTTCAGAGAAAGATGGATGAAATCCACAAGGATGATGGAGTCCCGGGTCACAATCCCAGCCAATGCGATCATCCCGATCATGCCGGTGGCCGTGAAGAAGACTGGATTGGCGTAGGAGCCGACCATGTCGCTCGTGAGGACATTGAGCAGCCAGAAGCCCGGCATGATGCCCAGTATGTTCAGCGGAATGGCGAGCATGACTACTACCGGGATCACGAATGAACGTGTCTGTCCCACAAGAAGGATGTAAATACCCACCAAGGCCGCGGCAAACGCCAGACCCAGATCGCGAAAGACGTCCAGCGTGATCTTCCACTCACCCTCACCGGCAAAACCAACTTCAATCCCCTCGGGAACGCACCACGTGATTCCGCTGCCGTTGCTGAAGAAGGTGCGTGCAGCCGTTGGCCTCGGGCTTGCCGTACTGACCCATCCGTTGCCCAACACCGATGCTCCAACCGGCATGCTGGATGCGTCGGCCGTACGGTCGGCTTGGACATCGACAACGGCATCAGCCGGAGGGCGCCCGGCGGTCTCGGCGAACACGTACGCCACGCGGCGCAGGTTCTTGTGGTAGATGGTCTTGTCTGAGCGCGAATCTTCCCATCGTCCGAGTTCCGCCAGCGGCACCAAGTTCCCACTTCGTCCCTTCACACGCACCTGGGCAAGATCGGCGACACTGGAACGGATGGCCCTTGGCAATCGCAACTCGATGAGGAGCGGATTGCGCTCGGAACGCACGTGGACGGTCCCGGCAGATACGCCGTCCAGGCAGGTTTGGAGCGTCTCAACGATCTCCGCCACAGTGACGCCGTTCAGCGCCGCCTTCTCTTTGTCCGTCCGGAAAACCACCTTCGTCTCATCAGCCTCAACCGAGTCGTCAACATCCACAACACCGGGCTCGGCTTCGAGCCGCGCCCGCAATACCTTGGCGGCCTCAATGAGTGCATCGTAGGAGTGATCCGGCCGGCCGTAGACTTCGCCCACGACCGTCGCAATCACCGGCGGGCCGGGTGGTATCTCAACAATCTTCAGGATTGCGGCATGATTCCGGGCGATTCGGGTCAAATCGTCGCGGATCCGCAGGCCGATGGCGTGGCTTTGCTGCGTGCGGCTCTTCTTTCCCGTCAAGTTGACGCGAATCTCGGCGACGTTGTCTCCGCGGCGCAGGTAGTAGTGCCGCACCATGCCGTTAAAGTCCATCGGAGAGGACAAACCGACGAAGGACGTGAAATCGGTCACCTCCGCCACGCCGCCCAGGTATTCCTCGAACGCGCGAACGCACGCATCCGTTCGCTCCAGTGTCGTCCCCTCGTCGAGATCGAGCACAAGCAGCAGTTCGTTCTTGTTGTCGAAAGGCAGCATCTTCAGGGGCACGTGCCGGGTCACGGCCAGCCCGGCCGCCAAGAGCGTCAAGCCGCCCATGACCGCCAAGAACACGCACGCCTTCATGCGCGAATGCAGCAGCGGGGCCATCAGCGGGTAGAAGAACCGATAGAGCATCGACTCCTTTACTTTGCTGATATCATGCACATCGGTGACGGGGTCGGGCGCCGTCTCGCCGGATGCGTATTTCCTCTTGAGCAGGTGAAACGAAAGCCACGGCGTGATGGTGAAGGCCACCACCATCGACATGAGCATGGCGATCGGAACATTCAGCGCCATCGGGCGCATGTACGGTCCCATCATGCCCGTGATGAAGAACATCGGGAGAAACGAGACGATGACGGCCAACGTGGCCGTGATCAGCGGGGGGCGGATCTCGGCAACAGCCTCGAGAACAATGTTCCGCGATGCTCGCCGGTGCAGCCCAAAGTGCCGAGAGATGTTCTCGACATCCACGATCGGGTCGTCCACGAGCAGGCCAAGGGAGAGGATTAGCGCAAAGAGCGTCACACGGTTGATGGTGAAGCCGAAGACCAGATTGACCGTCAGGGTCAAACCGAACACGACCGGGATTGCCACGACGACGATCAGCGCCTCGCGCCATCCCAGCCCCAGGGTCAGCAAGGCAATCACGATGAAGATGGCCACGCCCAGGGCTTCGATCAGTTCGTTCACCTTGTCGTCGGCGGTCAGACCGTAATTGCGCGTGATGACCATGTCGATGTCATCCGGCACGACCTCACGTATGAGCAACTCCGCTTTCGAGAGAATCTCCTCAGCGACTTTGACGGCATTCGTGCCCTTCTTCTTGGCAAGCGCGATCGTGACCGCAGGGACGCTTGCGGCATCGGTGCCATCGGCAGCGCCCTCGCCATCTATGAGTGTGCCGGTGAATGACGCGCGATGCTCGAAACCCCGCGCCGGACCCCAGCCATGGCGAACGTAATCCGTGACCTCCTGCGCACCATCAGCAATGCGGGCGACGTCCTTCAAGAAGACAGGCCGATCACCCCAGACACCGACCACTAGATCGCGTAGCTCGTCAGGATGGGCGAACGCCGTGCCACCCTCGACGAGTTGCGATGTGTCTTCGCGGGAGAATCTCCCCACAATCGCCGTCACATTGGCAGACTCGATCGCCTGTTTGACCTCGAGCGGCGAGACGCGATGAGCCTCCATGCGGCGTGGATCAAGATAGACATGGACGACGCGCGGCTGGCCGCCCACGACGTACGCCCGCGAGAGGTTCTCGACGGTGGAGAGACGCTGAACCAGCTCCTCGGCCACGCGTCGCAGGACGTGTCCGTCCGATGTGGCGCTGGAGAGGGTCAGCGTGACGATGGGCACATCGTCGATCTCGACCGGCTTGATCACCCAACCGGCCACTCCAGGCGGCACGATGTCGACATGCTCGTCTATGCGTTTGTAGAGCTTCACCAGACTGCGTTCGCGGTCTTCCCCCACGAAGTAGCGAACCGTGATAATGGCCGACCCTTCGTGGGACATCGAGTAGACGTATTCGACGCCGTCGATTTCGTAGAGCAGTTTCTCCAGAGGAGTGGTGACGAGTTGCTCGACTTCTTCGGCCGAGTGCCCTGGGAAGTCCACGTACACGTCGGCGATGGGCACCACGATTTGCGGGTCCTCCTCGCGCGGCGTTACCGCGAGCGCCGTGACACCCAGTGCTGCGGCCAGGAGAATCAGAATCAGCGAGAGATTCGACTCCAAGAAAGCCCGCACGATGGCATTCGTGAATCCGTGCTTGGGCTCGGCGGTGGGTGGGGATGATCCAGGCGTCATCACTTGGGCCCCTCCTGCTGTTGCTGAGCCACGACGCGCTCACCTTCGCGCAGGCCTGAAAGGACCTCCACCTCGTCACCGAAGAGCCGCCCAAGCTTGACAGCCCGGCGCCGCAGCCGGTCGTCTTCAACGACCTTGACGAGCTCGAGCTGCCCGACTTGCTCCACGGCTGACCGTGGAATGACGAGAACGGACTCGTCGTCGAGCGGAATCAGCAAGCGGCCGAACATCCCAATGTACACACCCGGCGGGCACGGGCCGGTCACCTTAACGAGAAAGGTTCTGCTCGCCGCCTCGGCCTCAGGAACGATCTCGCTCACACGCCCCTCGCACGTGTGTCCCATCGTTTCGATGTTCACGCCGATCGTCTGACCAACCTGGAGCCTTCGCGTGAGTGACTCGCGCACGCTCGCGACCAACTGCATGCGCGTTGAATCGTAAAGCGTCAGCAAGATCTGACCGGGTGTCGCCGTGTCACCAACCTCAACGCGTTTGTCGATAACCACCCCATCAATGGGGGCTCGAATCGTTGCGTACGACAATACGGTTTCGGATTCATTGACAGCCTGCTCGGCACGTTGTAGCTCGGCCTCAGCAGTCTTGAGCGCACTCTGCACCCGGTCCCATTCGATCTTCGAGGCAGCTCCCTGCTCCATGAGCTGCTTGATGCGGTCGTACTCGATTTGAGCCTGATCACGGGCAGAGCGGGCCGCACTGGCGCTCGATTGCGCCTGCTCGACGCGAGCGGCCAAATCCGCGTCGTCCAGGCGAATCAGGACGTCCCCCTTGCGGACCTCCTGCCCCGCGGTGATGTTGACTTCCGTGATTCTCGCCAGCAACTTCGCTGCGACAGCGGTTTCGTGGACGGCCCGAACAGTTCCCACCGCTTCCTCAACCCGGGGCACCTGCATCGAGCGAGCCTGCGCCGTCTCTGCGCCCGCAGCCGGTTCACTTGGAGGCTTGGACGCTGCGTGCGATTGAGCCGGTAACCGATCGATCTTCTGGTGAAAACCGCCGGCCAGCCAAACCATCAGCAGCACGACTACAATGAGGAAGACCACCCCTGTGAGTATGCTGCGAAATACCTTCATCGTAAGTAATGCGTGTTTTCTGTGTGCCATCGGAGCCACTCCAGAAGAGAGGAACGCGACTCGGCCGCTCGTCCGCCACCCAGACTTCATGCTAAAGGACATTTCGACAAAATGCCATCTTGCGCACGCGGGTCAGATCTCGCTGGGTGCGTGACGGTTTGGGCGGGAGTTGATCCGAGCCCCAAGCGCCAGCGCGGGGTCCTCTTGGACAAACCGTAGGCTCTCGGACCTGCCTGTCGGCAGACAGGCCCGCTCGCTTGCGCTCGGGGCTCGGATCAAGTGCCCGACGTGGGCAATATCACGCTCCAGTTCGCCGATTCGCAAGCCGCCTAAACTTTCACGCACCCGATCTCGCTGAGAATGCACTCGACGGCACCTCGTGGGCGACAACGGCGAATCGCGCGTTTCACGATCATCCGGCCGCCGAGGTTTTCAAGCGTCAGCATTCCGACCAGTTCACCCTCTCGCTGAACGGGAACAGTCCTCAGGCTCACCACACGCATGGGATCGAGGACCTGATCGAGCGTCTCGGTATCCCTGACCGCCTGGAAGTCCCGTCGCATCACGTCGGCCGCGCTGCCCGTTGGACCGGTTGAGGCCAGGGCCTTGATCAACTCGTCCGGCAGATGTGCTCCACCTCGGTGCGGGCTACAGCCGACCTCCGTGGAAATCCGAGACGATTTGTTGCCTGTTCAGGCTGAAAGCAGCAGTGGTTGGCGTGCACACTCTGTCATCGAAGGGTCTCTCGGCCTGGCGCATGGAATCCCTTGTCAAACGTCGTACAAGGCCGAGAGGGTTCTTCTAGGCCCAGTGCTCCTCACGCCCGTGCAATATCCGGGCTAGGGAAACGACAGTATTCCGTTCGCAACCTCCCTTTGCACCGCCGCGCGCAAATACAGCGGCCTTCTAGTACACCAGGGATCGCCGTTTGGCTTAAATGCGTGTCGTGGCCTTGCTGCCGATCGAAGCGTCCGCTGGCGCCGAAGGCTGACGGCGGCCAGCGAGACCTGCGCCAAGGCGCGCCTGTTGAGGTTTACGCAGGAAAGGGTGCTCTGATGAACCATAGACCGGGCAGCGACAAGCAGAAGTCCCCCGTTCGAAAGCAAGCGATTGCAGACCTGCTGGCGCAAATCGCCAGCGACAGCGGGGTCGAGCGGAAACACGCGCGAGAGAGACTCGTGGCTCTTGGCAAGCCCGCCGTGGCTCCGCTCATTGAGGCCTTAGCCGATGATCGGGACGTTGTCCGCTGGGAGGCCGCCAAGGCGTTCACGGATCTGCACGATCCCAGGGCGGCGCCGGCGTTGGTAAAAGGGCTCGAAGACTCGGACGGCGACGTCCGATGGCTGGCCGCCGAGGCCCTCGTCGGCCTTGGACGGGCAGGACTGAAACCCCTGCTCGAAGCACTGATGCAGCGTTCGGGTTCCGTGGAATTGCGCGACGGTGCCCACCATGTGCTCCACCGCCTTCGTCACGGCGAGTTGGCCGATCTTGCTGAGCCAGTCCTGAAGTCGCTGGAGGGCTTAGAGCCCGACTTGGCGGTGCCGTTCAGCGCCGAAACAGCTCTGCAGGCGCTCGCGCAGCGCGATCGGTAGTGTGACATTAGGCGGGTACACGTGCCCGCCTGATGCCTTGTTCATGCTGGCGAGGTCGCTTTCCTCGTTGAGCGGCGACCATACCGAGGCTTCGTAACTGAAAGGTGCAAACATGTCCAATGAGAATGCCGTTGTGGCAGTGTTTCCGACGCACACTCAAGCGGAAGCAGCCATCTAAGGAGTTAAACAACGCAGGCTTCAATATGAAACAACTCTCAATCGTCGGAAAGGACTACCACACCGACGAGCACGTCGTTGGCTACTACAATGCCGGTGACCGCATGAAGTACTGGGGCAAGCTGGGCGCCTTCTGGGGCGGCCTGTGGGGCCTGTTGTTCGGGTCGGCGTTCTTCTTCATACCCGGCATCGGTCCGCTTG
This sequence comes from Phycisphaerae bacterium, assembly GCA_016935885.1. Next base: position 11,195 of record JAFGQA010000108.1, read on the forward strand.
TGGTCGCCGGTCCTTTGGTGACGTGGATCGTCGGAGCACTGGAAGGCGCGGCGGTAGTCGGTGGGCTTAGCGCGCTGGGCGCAGCGCTGTACAGCGTCGGCATCCCGAAAGACAGCATCCTCAAGTATGAGACCGCCATCAAGAGTTCTCGATTCGTTGTCGTTGCGCACGGCACGACCGATGAGGTGGCAAAGGCCAAGACGATCCTCGGGACGTCGGGGGCGCACGAAATCGAGGTGCATGGCGGTGTTCATGCGACTGTATAATGCTCTGCCGGAGCGGGGCGAATGGGCGTGCGTGCGCTGCTGCCGCCACGTGATGTGGAGATAGCGGCGAAAGATATGCTGCTTTGGTGCGCCCCCAGGACGCACATGGCCCCGTGGATCAGCGCGCTCGCTGCGACGAAGACGACGCCCGGTCCGCGATGAAAGGAACCAGCCGTGAAGATAACTCCGAAGAAGATCCTCTGGCCGACGGATTTTTCGAAGCTGTCGATGAAGGCGGCCGAATACGCGGCCGCGTTTTGCGACGCTTTTGAGGCCGAATTGCACGTGGTCCACGTGTGCGTGCCGCTGGTAAGCCCGTACTTGGCGATTCCCCACTCACCCGCCGTTGACTTCTCCATGTCTGACGTCGAGTTGGCGGCGGATGCAAAGCTCCGCTTACAGCGCATCACGAAGGAGGTTTTCGCCGGAAGAGCTCCAGTCGTGTACGAGGCCTTGGTGGGCGCCCCTTGGGCCCAAATCTGCGACTATGCGAAGCGGGGCGGAATCGATTTGATTGTCATCGCGACGCACGGTCTTACGGGCCTCCACCACGTGTTGATCGGCAGCACGGCCGAGCGCGTTGTGCAACACGCTCCGTGCCCAGTGTTGAGCGTTAAGAATGTCGAGAAGGATTTTGTGGTCACCTAATGCCCGACTAGCGACGTCCCGGTTTGGAAGCGGCCACGTGTGGCATCCTGTTCGGCAGTCGGTCAAATGTGGGTGACTCGATGCATCCCTGTAGGCCCGCGAGCGATGTTCCAAGAGGTCCAGGATTCGCCGAATCGTCCGCGTGGAGGTGGTGCCAAGGGGCGCGTGACGGCGACGTACCGGTGCTCGGATGGGTAATAAGTGCGCGCTGCGCCTGACGAGCTCGCCGCGAGACCCAACCCTTGCGTGAAGCGGGCGAAACGGTCTTGCAAGAGAAAGGAACCCACATGGAGCTGGGCATGATCGGATTGGGTCGGATGGGAACCAACATGGTGCGGCGCCTTCTGCGGGCTGGTCACCGGTGCATCGTCTACGACATCCATCCCGAACTCGTCCAGACACTCGTCAAGGAAAGAGCTGTCGGGGCGACGTCGCTCGAGGACTTCGTGCACAAGCTGAGCAGTCCCCGTGCCATTTGGATGATGGTGCCGGCGGCCGCGGTCGACCCAACCCTGAATACGCTCGTCCCGCTGCTCGAACACGACGACGCGGTTATCGACGGCGGCAACTCTTACTACCACGACGATATCCGCCGCGCCGCCGAACTGCGCGCGAAGGGCATTCAGTATGTAGACGTCGGGACCAGCGGTGGCGTCTGGGGGCTGGAGCGGGGATATTGTCTGATGATCGGTGGTGAACCGGCGGTCGTGAAGCGGCTGGATCCGATCTTCGCCGCCCTGGCGCCCGGCCGGGGCGAAATCCCGCGCACGCCCGGCCGCGCGGAGTCCGGCGGTACTGCCGAGCAGGGCTATCTGCACTGCGGACCGAACGGCGCCGGGCATTTCGTCAAGATGGTACACAACGGGATTGAATACGGCCTGATGGCCGCGTATGCCGAGGGGCTGGCGATCCTGCGCGCCGCAAACGTCGGCACACAACAGGACGCTGTCGACGTGGAAACAACGCCGTTGTGCGATCCCCAGCACTACCAATACGACTTCCCGATCGCGGAAATATCGGAGGTCTGGCGGCGTGGCAGCGTGATCGCCTCGTGGCTGCTGGACCTGACGGCGTCCGCTCTGCTTAAGGACCCCACGCTCGCGGAGTTCGCGGGCCGGGTGTCCGACTCGGGCGAGGGCCGCTGGACGATCAAGGCGGCGATCGACGAAACGGTGCCGGCCCCGGTGCTCACGACGGCGCTCTACGCGCGTTTCAGCTCGCGCGGCAGCGCGGATTTTCAGGATCGGTTGCTGTCCGCTCTGCGCTACCAGTTCGGTGGACACCAGGAGAAACCCGCAAAGTAGGAGCGTGCCATGGACGCCACCCATTCGGACGCGTTTGTGTTCTTCGGCGCCGCGGGCGACCTGGCGCACAAGAAGATCTTCCCGGCGCTGCAGGTTATGGCCGGACGCGGTCACCTCAACGTTCCGGTCATCGGCGTGGACCGGGCCTCCGGAGACCTCGACGGGTTTAAGGCTCGGGCGCGCGACAGCGTCGAGAAACACGGCGGATTCGACTCGGCAGCGTTCGACAGGCTCTGTGCCCAACTGCGCTACGTGAAAGGAGACTACAACGACCCGGCGACCTTCGAGTCAATCCGTAAGGAATTGGGTTCCGCGCAGCGGCCGGCCTTCTATCTGGCGATCCCGCCCAAGCTCTTTGCGGTCGTCGTCAAACACCTGGTGGGATCGGGCTGCACCCGCGGGGCGCGTGTCATCCTGGAGAAGCCCTTCGGGCGGGACCTCGCGTCGGCGGAGGAACTCAACCGGATTCTGCTCGCGACGTTTGACGAGAAGTCAATCTTTCGCATCGATCATTACCTGGGGAAGCGGCCGGTCCACAGTATGGTCTTCTTTCGCTTTGCGAACGCCTTCCTGGAACCGTTCTGGAACCGCAATCACGTCGAGAGCGTGCAGATCACGATGGCGGAGGCCTTTGGGGTCCAGGGCCGCGGCGCCCTCTACGAAGAGCTGGGTGCGGTCCGCGACGTGATCCAGAATCACCTCTTGCAGGTCCTGACCAACCTGGCGATGGAGCCGCCGGTCCGCGCCGACAGCGAATCCATACGAGATGAGAAGGTCAAGGTCCTGCGCGCGATTCCGCCGCTGGAGTGCCACAACCTCGTGCGCGGCCAGTTTCGCGGGTATCGCAAGGAAAAAGGGGTGGCGCCGAGCTCGGAGGTGGAGACTTTCGCCGCGGTGCGCCTGGAGATCGATTCCTGGCGGTGGCAGGGAGTGCCGTTCTACATCCGGGCGGGCAAGTGTCTGCCGGTGACCTGTGCGGAGATTCTCGTCCGGCTCCGGCAACCGCCTACCATGTACCAGCACTTTGCGTTGCAGCCGAACTACTGCCGCTTGCGGATCAGCCCCGATATCGCGACTGCCATGGGGTTCAATGTCATGGCCCCAGTCGAGGACGCCGACAGCGAATCGGTGGAGCTGCTGGCAAGTCACCACCCCAGCTCCGAAGAGATGGATGCGTACGAGCGGGTGCTCGGCGACGCGATGGAGGGGGATGCGACGCTCTTTGCCCGGGAGGACTACGTGGAGGAGGCGTGGCGGATCGTCGATCCGGTGTTGCAGCCAGACTGCCCGCTCTACGAGTACGAGCCGGGGACGTGGGGACCGAGCGCAGTCGACGAGCGCGTCGCACCTGTGGGCGGCTGGCAAAACCCAATTGTGAATGGCGATGCCGGCTCGGACGAAACGCCATGAGGATCGACGTGTGCGCCGATGCCGATGCGGTTGCCCGAAGGGCGGCCGCGCTGATTGCCACGGAGGCGCGCGAGGCCGTTGCTGCACGAGGCCACTTTGTGATCGCCTTCAGCGGCGGTCACACGCCCTGGATCATGTTGCGCGCCTTGGCCGACGAGGATGTGCCATGGGAAAACTTGCACGTGGTGCAAGTAGACGAACGCGTAGCTCCCCCGGAGCATCCGGACCGCAACCTCGCGCACTTGCGCGCGAGCCTGCTGGAGCACACTCCGCTGCGCGCCGAGCGGCTTTCTGCCATGCCCGTGGAAGCTCCCGACCTGGATTTCGCGGCCGCGCGGTATGCCCAGACTCTGAGGCAAATCGCCGGCTCGCCGCCGGTACTCGACCTGGTTCACTTGGGCCTCGGACTCGATGGGCACGCGGCCTCCCTGGTGCCCGGAGAGCCGATCCTCGAAGTGGCCGACGCGGACGTCGCAATAACCGGTGTGTACCAAGGGTGGCGCCGCATGACGTTGACGGTTCCGATTCTCAACCGAGCCCGCCAGATCCTGTGGCTCGTGACGGGGGCTGAGAAGGCGAGCATGCTCGCCCGACTGCGCAACGGCGACGCCTCGATCCCGGCCGGGCGCATCCGCCGCGAACGGGCGCTGGTGCTCGCCGATCAGGCGGCGGCAGAACTGCTGGAGCGGCCCTGACCAGGTGGGACAGAGTATGACCGACGAGCAACTGGACCAACTGTCGATCAACACCATTCGAACGCTCTCGATGGATGCGGTTCAGCAGGCCAACTCCGGACACCCGGGGACGCCGATGGCGCTCGCGCCGCTGGTCTACACGATGTGGAACCGCGTCCTGCGGTTTGATCCTCAGGACCCGATCTGGCTTAATCGCGACCGGTTCGTGTTGTCCAACGGTCACGCGTCGATGTTGCTCTGGTCCCTACTCCATCTGACCAGGACCCGGGCGGTGAACGCGGACTACGAGCGGCTCGGTCAACCGGCTGTCTCGCTCGACGATATTCGCCGCTTTCGCCAATTGAACAGCAAGACGCCGGGGCATCCCGAGTACCACTGGGTCTCGGGCGTGGAGATGACGAGCGGCCCACTCGGCCAGGGCGTCGCTACCAGCGTCGGGATGGCGATCGCGCAGAAGTGGCTGGCCGCCCGGTACAACCGCCCCGGCTTCGACATCTTCGATTATCGCGTTTATGCCGTTTGCGGAGACGGCTGCATGATGGAGGGTCTCGCGTCGGAGGCGGCGTCATTGGCGGGGCACCTGCGGTTGGACAACCTCTGCTGGGTCTATGACAACAACCACATCACGATCGAGGGCAGCACGAGCAACACCTTTACAGAGGACATCGCGGCCCGGTTTCTGGGTTACGGATGGAACGTCCTGCGCGTCGGCGACGCGAACGACGTCGATCGCATCCAAAACGCACTCCAGGTATTCTCGCAAACGAAGGGCCGTCCGACTTTCATCATTCTGGACAGCCACATCGGCTACGGTTCGCCGCACAAGCAGGACACCGCAGCCGCGCATGGCGAGCCGCTCGGCGAGGAGGAAATCCGGCTGATCAAGCGCGGCTACGGGTGGCCCGAAGACGCCAAGTTCCTCGTACCTGAAGCGGTCTACGCGCACTTCGCGGCGGGGATCGGCGAGCGCGGTGCGGACGCCCGGCGGCAGTGGACGGAGTTGTTTGCCGCGTATCAGGCGCAGCACCCCGAGCTCGCCCCCGAGATTGATCTCATGCAGCACCGCGAGCTGCCGGCTGGGTGGGACCGCGGCCTCCCCGTTTTTCCGGCCGACCCGAAGGGCATCGCCGGCCGGGATGCATCCGGCAAAGTCCTGAATATACTCGCCCAAAATGTCCCCTGGCTGCTCGGCGGATCGGCGGACCTTGGGCCTTCGAACAAGACGATGCTTATCTACGAGCGGGCGGGACACTTCCAAGCCGACACGCCCACTGGAAAGAACCTGCATTTCGGCGTCCGTGAGCACGCGATGGCGGCCATTGTGAATGGGCTTTCGCTTTCGAAGCTCCGCGCCTTCGGGGCAACGTTCTTTATCTTCAGCGACTACGCGCGGCCCGCGATCCGGCTCTCGGCCTTGATGGAACTGCCCACGATCTTCATTTTCACCCACGACGCCATGGGCGACGGCGAAGATGGCCCCACCCACCAGCCCGTGGAGCAGCTCGCCTCGCTCCGCGCCATTCCGGGGCTGGTTACGCTGCGGCCCGCCGACGCCAACGAGGTGGTCGAGGCCTACCGCTATATCCTGCAACTTCGCCACGAGCCCGCCGCGCTTGTTCTTTCGCGCCAGCCGCTGCCGACCTTTGATCGAAACAAGTATGCCCCGGCCGCCGGAGTCGCGCGCGGAGCCTACGTGCTTGCAGACGCACCCGAACACAGGCCCGAGGTGATCCTGATCGCTTCAGGCAGCGAGGCCAGTCTCGCCGTGCAGGCCCACGAAGAACTGCTCGCCGAAGGTATCCGCTCGCGGGTCGTGTCGATGCCCTCCTGGGACATCTTCGAACACCAGGCCCAGGCGTATCGCGACAGCGTGCTGCCGCCCGAAGTGACGGCGCGTGTTGCGGTGGAACAGGCATCGACGTTCGGCTGGGAGCGCTACGTCGGTCCACATGGCCGCATCATCGGCATGAAAACGTTTGGCGCTTCCGCGCCGCTAAAGGAGCTCCAGAAGAAGTTCGGGTTCGAGCCCGAATGCGTCGTGGCCGTGACGAAGGAGTTGCTCGGTCGGACGTAGCAGTGGCAGAGGTTCGTGGGCCTATCGTGTGACTTGTCGGCGCGCTTGTTGCGACAAGGAAAAGTGCGACGTGGCAACTTGACGACGAAGAAGTCGAAACATCCAACAAGCTGATGGCGACACTGGCGCAAGGGTCGCCACGGCGTTTGACGAGAGAATCATGACACTAAGTCCTTGTGAAGGAAAGCCACCGGAGCCAGGAATGCTGGTTGACATTCCAAGGCTCATCACCGCGTATTATGCCGACGTGCCTGATACTTCGGTTCCGGCACAACGGGTCGCGTTCGGCACCTCGGGGCATCGTGGTTCGGCGTTCGATAGGGCCTTCAATGAGTGGCATATCCTCGCGATCAGCCAGGCAATCTGCCTGTACCGAAAGCAGCGCCGGATTGCTGGCCCGCTGTTTCTGGGCATGGACACGCATGCGCTCTCGGTACCGGCGCTGGCGAGCGCGCTGGAGGTGTTGGCGGCCAACGGCGTGGACGTCATGCTCGCGGAAGGGGACGAATATACGCCTACGTCGGTTATTTCCCACGCGATTCTCACTTACAACCGCGGGCGCAAGACCGGACTCGCCGACGGCATCGTCATCACGCCGTCGCACAATCCGCCACATGATGGTGGGTTCAAGTACAATCCCCCGCATGGCGGGCCGGCGGAATCCGCCGTCACCGTTTGGATCGAGGCAAAGGCCAACGAACTCCTCGAAGCCGGGCTGCAGAACGTGAAGAGGACTTCGCTCGAGAACGCTCTGCGCGCCTCGACGACGCACCGGCACGACTATCTCAACACGTACATCACAGACCTTGCGGACGTGCTTGACATGGACGCCATTCGCGGCGCGAAGATCAACCTGGGGGTTGATCCACTCGGCGGCGCAGGGGTCCACTACTGGGGGCCGATTGCCGAACGCTACGGGTTGAATCTCATCGTCGTCAACGAGGCGGTTGATCCGACCTTCCGTTTCATGACAGTGGATTGGGATGGCCAGATTCGCATGGACCCGTCCTCACCTTATGCGATGGAGAGTTTGATCGGCCTGAGGGACCGCTTCGATATCGCCTTCGCTTGTGACACCGACCACGACCGGCACGGTATTGTCACCAAGAGCGAAGGACTCTTGCCGCCCAATCACTACCTTTGCGCGGCGATCTTCTATCTGTTTCAGAACCGGCCGAAGTGGCCCACGGCGGCGGCGGTCGGCAAGACGGTGGTCAGCAGCCAGATGATCGACCGGATCGCCGCCAAACTGGGTCGAAAGCTCTACGAGGTGCCGGTGGGCTTCAAGTGGTTTGTGGATGGCCTGCTCGATAGTTCGCTCGGTTTCGGCGGAGAAGAGAGCGCCGGTGCGTCCTTCGTTCGGCTGGATGGCGGCGTCTGGACGACGGACAAAGACGGAATCATTCCAGCCTTGCTGGCGGCGGAGATCACGGCCCGGATGGGCCGCGACCCCGGCGAGATCTACCGCGAACTCACGCGCGAGTTTGGCGGACCCGCCTATGACCGCGTTGACGCGCCGGCCACCCCGGATCAGAAGGAACTGTTGGCGAAACTCTCCCCCGAGCAGGTCACGCTCAGGGAGCTGGCCGGCGAACCCATCCAGACCATCCTCACTCGCGCGCCAGGCAACGGCGCGCCCATCGGCGGGTTGAAGGTAATAGCCGAGAGCGGTTGGTTCGCGGCGCGTCCGTCCGGGACCGAGGATATCTACAAGATCTACGCGGAGAGCTTCCAGGGCGCGGATCATCTGCGCCGCATCCTGGAGGAAGCCCAAGCCATCGTCAGCAATGCTTTGACGGCGAGGCCCCCGGCCAAGACAGAAGCGGCGAAGTGAATGCCATGAGCGAACAAACACCTGTCAGCAATTCGATGTACTGCTTCTTACCCACGGAAATAGAAGGATTCGACTCCCTGGCTGAACTGGCCCTGGATATGCGCTGGTCGTGGAGTCATGCCACCGACGAAGTGTGGCGCACGCTTGATCCCGTCCTGTGGGAACTCACTCAAAACCCGTGGGTTGTGCTACAGACGGTCTCACGGGACCGGGTCCAGGGTGTATTGGCCGACCCGGCCTTTCGCCGGAAGATAGATGCGCTCGTTCACTCCAAGCAACGGGCTGCCGCGAGCCCTGCGTGGTTTCAGCAAGCACATCCGCAGGCACCCCTGACCTGCGCCGCGTATTTCAGCATGGAATTCATGCTAAGCGAAGCGCTCCCCATCTATTCGGGCGGACTGGGTAACGTGGCGGGCGACCAGCTGAAGGCGGCGAGCGATTTGGGCGTGCCGGTGGTCGGCGTGGGACTCCTTTACCAGCAAGGCTACTTTCGCCAGGTGATCGACAAGGACGGAGCCCAACAGGCCCTCTTCCCCTATAACGACCCGGGACAGTTGCCGATCACGCCCCTGCGCCAAGCCGACGGCGAGTGGCTGCGACTGGAGATTGCCTTGCCTGGTTATTCAGTCTGGCTGCGCGCCTGGCAAGTCCAGGTCGGCAGAGTGAGGCTGTTCCTGCTGGACAGCAATGACGCGGCCAACTTCCCTGCGCATCGAGGGATCACCAGCGAACTGTATGGCGGCGGGCCGGAGCTGCGCCTCAAGCAGGAACTGCTCCTCGGGATCGGAGGTTGGCGGCTGCTTGCCGCACTTGGTCTCCATCCGGAAGTCTGTCATCTGAATGAAGGTCATGCGGCTTTCGCTGTGTTTGAACGCGCCCGCAGTTTCATGGAAGAGTCGGGGCAGCCTTTCGAAGTCGCGCTGGCCGTCACGCGCGCGGGAAACCTCTTCACCACCCATACGGCCGTGGCCGCCGGCTTCGATCGTTTCACGCCGGCGCTCATCGAGCAGTACCTCGGCGGCTATGCCGAGCAGAAGCTCGGCCTCACACTCCACGATCTACTGGGACTGGGCCGCCAGAACCCGAACGACGCGTCGGAGAGGTTCAACATGGCCTATCTGGCACTCCGCGGGAGCGGCGCGGTCAATGGCGTAAGTCGCTTGCACGGGAAAGTAAGCCGAAACCTCTTTGCGCCGCTCTTTCCACGCTGGCCGCAAGACGAGGTGCCCGTAGGATTCGTGACCAACGGCGTTCACATGCCAAGCTGGGACTCGGCCGCCTCCGACGCATTGTGGACGGAGAGCTGTGGCAAGGACCGTTGGCTGAGGACGACGGAACCCCTGGAGCAGGACATTCGCCGCGTCTCCGACGCCAAGCTCTGGCGATTCCGCCTCGCCGCCAGCAAGGCCCTGGTTGAATACGCCCGCGCCCGATTATCCCGACAACTGGTCGCCTCCGGCACGCCGCTCGAGGGCGTTGAGCGGGCGAAGCATCTGTTTGATCCAAAGGCGTTGACGCTGGGTTTTGCGCGACGCTTCGCGGCCTACAAGAGACCGAACCTGCTGTTGCAAGACCCGGAGCGGCTACTGCGCCTGTTGACCAATCCGCAGCGCCCGGTGCAGATCATCATGGCGGGCAAGGCCCATCCGGCGGACCAGGCGGGTCAGGCATTGATTCAGGAATGGATACGCTTCATTCGTCGGCCCGAGGCCCGCCCCCATGTTATGTTCCTCAGTGACTACGATATGTTCCTAACGGAGCAGTTGGTGCAAGGGGTGGATGTCTGGCTCAACACTCCGCGGCGGCCCTGGGAAGCCAGTGGAACAAGTGGCATGAAGGTGCTCGTCAACGGAGGCATCAATCTCTCGGAATTGGACGGCTGGTGGGCGGAAGCTTACACGCCGGAAGTGGGCTGGGCGCTGGGGGATTGCCAGGAGCACGGCGACGATCCCGCTTGGGATGCTGTTGAAGCCGACGCGCTCTACGACCTGCTCGAGCGGGAAGTGATCCCGGAGTTCTATACACGAGACGAGGGCGGCATTCCCACCGCCTGGGTCAAGCGGATGCGAGAAAGCATGGCGCAGTTGACGCCGCGTTTCTCCGCCAACCGCACGGTGCGCGAATACACCGAGCAACACTATCTCCCGGCGGCCGCAGCTTACCGTGAGCGCGCCGCCGACAAAGGCACAGCAGGCCGGCATGTGGTCGATTGGCAGCACAGTCTGGGACAGAACTGGGCCACGCTGCACTTCGGCGAAGTGAAGGTTGAGACTCATGACGAGCAGCACCTATTTGAGGTTCAGGTCTGTTTCAATGACCTCGACCCGAATGCAGTGCGAGTTGAGCTCTATGCCGACGGGATGGACGGCGACGCTCCGGTGCGGCAGGAGATGAAATGCGCTCGCCAAACGGCCGGCGTGTCGGGGGGCCACGTTTACAGCGCGGCGGTGCCTGCGGCCCGCCCGCCAGCGGACTATACGGCGCGGGTGATACCGCACCGCGACGGCGTTGCGATCCCACTGGAAGACGCACGAATCCTGTGGCAACGCTGATCCCGCCACAGAAGAGAAGACACGATGAAGAAAGCGACTGCACC
>JAFGQA010000109.1 GCA_016935885.1 Phycisphaerae bacterium
ACGACGGGCTGTTTTCCATTGACGTAAGTGCTTGTCAAATAAGAGGCCGACTCTTCGACGTCCAACCAAACTGTCGAAGATGGGTTTGACTTCGAGCCATGAGTGCTTCTTGGGGTCTTGATTGGTGCCATTATTTCACACGGCGCAGCCGATGGCGAGGATGAGAGACACACGCAAGAGCATGGCTGCCCCGAGTTGGATTCTGATATTCGTTGGGCTGGCGCTGCCTGCCGTGTTTGATCAGGTTTGGTCTGCCACGCGGCGGGCGGAGCCCGTCCAAACACCCGGGCCGCATGGATCGGCCGCCCTCTTCGTGTACCATAGCCGCAATACCAGGGCGGAATCGGGAGTGGCAGACTGTTGAGCGTGGTGCGGGCTGTTCGTGCGTTGATCCTGGTAGCGGTCGGTGGCGCCGTGGGTTACTGGCTGTTCGCGGATACCGTGGGGCGATACCGCGTTTCAAGCCGGCCTGCAAACGAGATCCGCTTCTCGTACTGGGGCGGCTTCGACGACCACCTGATGTGGCGGTCCATCATCGAGGCGTTCGAAGTCCACCACCCCGACCTGCGCGTCAAGCCCGAATGGCTTCCGCTGTCGGGTTACAGCACGAAGATGGACCAGCAATTCGTGGCGGGTGATGCCCCGGACGTCATCATGTTCCAGGACGAGCCGTTTGCCAGGTATGCCGCCGAGCAGTTTGCCGATTTGGCCCCCTTCTTGAGGGACGATCCCGAGACGCGCCGGCGCTTGGCGGATTGCTGGCCCACGGCAGTCTCGTCGTTCCAGCAAGGCGGGTCCCTGCGCGGCGTGCCCGTCATGGGTGGCAACGTCTTGATCTACTGCAACCTCGACGCCTTTGAGCGAGCAAGCCGCTTCCATGGAGAGCGGATCACGCCGCCCAGCGGCGGGTGGACGCTGGACGAGTTCGTCGCCACCTGCCTGCGGCTCACCATTGACGAGGATGGCGACGGCGATGTGGATCAGTTTGCCTTCATGCAGCCGCATTGGGTCTATTACCTGCCATTCATCTGGTCGCACGGCGCCCGGCTCCTGGATGAGGGACGAGAAGGAGGTTCTCGGTTCGGTCCCGATGGTGTCACGCTTCTGGAGGAGGGCAGGCCGCGGTGGGCCCTGGTTGGGCCCGAGGCCGTCGCGGCGTTCGCCTTCTACGCCGACCTGCGGCACCGTTGGGGCGTCACGCCGATGCCGATCGAATATGCCGGGCAGAACTCGGATACCACCTTCCTGTCCGGCCGCGTGGCCATGTGCGTCAATGGGCCGTGGTTTCAGGCGTTTCTGCGCGAGACGGCGTTGCGGGATCGGTATTGTGTCGTGGGCATTCCGAGCGGGCCGGGCGGGTCGTGGACACGGGTCACATGGGACGCTCTGTGCATCTACGCCAAGCTGCCGCCGCCACGGCAGGCCCGGGCGTGGCGGTTCATTCGTTTTGTCTTGACGGCCGAGGCGCAGGAGATCTTCGCGGCGCACCAGCGGGCGATTCCGGCCCGGCGGGCGTGTGCCGAGGCGTACGTTCGCGACGGTGGCGGCCCGGGTTCGCCGGCTGCGGCGTTTGTGGAAGCCATGAAGACCGCTCGGCTTCAGCCGATCACGCCGGCCTGGATGACGATGGCCCGCGCGGTTCGCACGCACTTGACCTCGGTTATCCTGGATGGCGCCGGCCGACGGTCGCCGGAGGAGGCCGTTGCCGCGCTGGCGTCGGATCCCGGGATTGTGGAGACCTTTGGGAACACAGACTAACCGCCCGTTGGACAGGAAACGGCTGCGCGGGCTGAAGCGCGCGGCTCGGCTGTACCCAGAACGATCAGTCTGAGTTCATAGTGGGAAGCCGAAATGGGAATCCGGCAGCAGTCCGGTCAAAGCGGTGTGTGGTTTGCCTCGCCTTGGCTTGTGGGGCTGGGATTGCTGTATGTTGGCCCCATGCTCGCGGCGGCCGTGGTCGCCATGACCGAGTGGGACGGCCTGTCGGCTTCGACGATGAAGTGGTCCGGCTGGGCAAACTTCCGAGCCGCGTGGGCCGATCGACACCTGGGCGAGGCCTTGGCCAACAGCATCTGCTACACCGCAATGAACGTGCCGGCCCAATTGGCTGTTGGCTTGTGCTTGGCACTGTTGGTCAAGCAGTCACGGCGGCGAACGGGGCTTTGGGCGACGCTCTATTACCTGCCGCACGTTCTCGGCGGCGTGGCCACGATCCTGATCTGGTGGTGGCTGCTCAATCCGCAGGTCGGGCCGATCAACAGGGGTCTTCATTGGATCTTCGATGTGCTGGACGGCCCGTCGCAGGGGCTTGGCCTCGGCACCACGCGAGGCTGGGAGTTGCCACCGTGGCTCTATTCGCCTGGTTGGGCAAAGCCGTCGCTCGTGCTGATGAACGTCTGGCAGGCCGGCGGCGGGATGCTGATCTTTCTGGCGGCGCTGTTGCGCGGCGGTGAGGTGTTGCACGAGGCGGCCAAGCTCGACGGCGCCACGACCCTACGCCGTTTCTGGCACATCACGCTGCCGCAAGTCTCGCCCGCAATCCTGTTTAACGCCGTCACGGGCGTCGTGTTCTCCATGCAGGCTTTCAGCCAACCGTTCCTGCTTCGAAACTCTCAGCAACAGGACAGCCTGTTGTTCTACGTGCTGTACATGTACCAGGCAGCCTTCGAGCAGCACCGGCTCGGCTACGCCGCGGCGTTGTCCTGGATACTACTGGCCGTGTTGCTCGCCTTCACGCTCACGGCGGTCCTCCTGACACGCCGCTTCGTGTACTATGACATGGACGAGCCGACGGCCTGATGGACGCGGACGCCCCCGAAATCGTCGCCTGGGCTTCGTTGCGAGGCGACCGAGGACCATGTCCCCAATGCTCCAGGTGCTCCTCCGTGCTGGCAAGGTGCTCCTCCGTGCTGGCCAGGTGCTCCTCTGTGTAGTGTGGGTGCCACTGGCGGCTTGTCCGCCAGTGCCCGCACACCGGGCTACTGACGATTGGAATCTTCGCGTCTCGCGAAGAAACCTCTGGCACCGGCGTCTCGCGAAGAAACCTGTGGCACCGGCGCCAAAGCCGGTGGGGTCACGGGGAGCCGTGTTCTGCGAACACGGTGCAGACACACTTTGGCTGGATTGTTCGAGAGCCTCTTCCTACGGCCGCTCGCTCCGTAGACTCACGCCATCTGGGGGGCGGAAACGTCGATTCTGGCCTCTGTGGAGACCGTCTCCTTGACGGCGCCGATCACCCGATCGACCTGCTCGTCGGTCAGTCGCGGATAGAGTGGTATGCTGATGGTGCGGTCGCCGATGGACTCCGCAACCGGAAGATCGCCGCGGCGATGGCCGAAGCGTTTCGCATAGTAGCGCAGGAGGTGTATGGCACGGTAGTTGACAGCGACACCGATGCCGCGCCTTTGCAGGCCGATCAGGATGTCGTCACGGCGTTCCGGATTCACCCAGATCGTGTACAGATGTCGCGCCGACCACGCGGGCTCCGGGACCGCCGGCACGTCGATGTCATCGATCGTCGCGAACGCCTCGTCATACCGGGCGGCGATCTCACGTCGGCGAGCCCATCGGGGATCGAGCCGCTGGATTTGAGGCAAGAGCAGGGAGGCTCGGACGTCGTCCAGGTTGTACTTCCATCCCAGCTCCTCCATGTCCCAGTGCCGATACCGTTTTCCGTATCGCTCGGCGGCGGTGGATGTGATGCCGTGCAGGCTGAGCCTGCGGACCCGCTCGGCTAACAAGGGGTCGTTGGTGGCCATCGCCCCGCCTTCTCCACACGTGATGTTCTTGGTCGCGTAGAAGGACAGGCACGCCGAGCGGCCGTGGCTTGCGGGGCGAACACGTCCGCGGCGGGCCTCGATGCAGTGCGCACTGTCCTCGATCAAGATCAGGCCCCGATCGGCGGCGAAGGCACTGAGCGCCTCCATGTCGCACAGCAGGCCGTAGAGGTGGACTGGAATGATCGCGCGCGTTCGGTGCGTAATGTGAGGCTCGACGGTCTTGGCGCTGACGCATCCCGTGTCCGGTTCGACGTCGGCGAAGACCGGCGTGGCCCCGGCCATCAGCACGGCGTTCGCGGTGGCGACGAAGGTCATGGCGGGCACGACCACTTCGTCGCCAGGCCCGATGTCCTCCGTGAGGAGGGCGAGGTGCAGGGCGGCAGTGCACGAATCGAGGCAGACGACCTCGGCAACGTTCAGGTAGCCGGCGAGAGCTTGCTCCGCATCGGCCACCGCCTGGCCAGTCGTGAGGATGGTCCTGTCCAGGGCAGCCGAAATCCGCGCCTTCTCCTCGTCGCCCAGCGAGTGACGGTAGAACTCAACGCGGTCGTCTCGTGGCATCACGTGCCTCGGTTGCGTTGCGGCGCGGACGGCCCGGCTGGCCACAAGCCACGGTGCCGTGATCGGCGGTTCGCTCCGCTTTGAACGCCGCCGCCTCTCCCTGTTTATCGGTCGATAACGGCGTTCTGATGAGCACGAGTGGGGATCGAAAGAGCGAGCCCCTTGGGCTCAAGCGGCGGAACCACGTGTCCGATAAACAAAGAGATGCTGATTCTGGTCTGTCAGACTTGGGTCTTGTGAAGTGAGCGCTGAAACCTCTGTGGCACCGGCGCCAGACGCCTATGGGCCGGCGACCGACACGGCCGCACCACAAGGTCCTCCGGACGCGGTCTGACGGACTTCTGCGCAGCCAGCGTATCGGCCATGGCCATGTGTGCCAGATGGAGCCAACCCATGCCTGCCCAGCCTGTAGCTGAGCTTCCAGACGCCGAGCTTGCCTTGGGACCGGCTGTGGTTTCCGGCAGGAAGGTGGCCATCCTCCAGTCCAACTACATTCCGTGGAAGGGCTACTTCGACCTGATCGACCAGGTGGACGAGTTCATCCTCTTCGACGACGCCCAGTTCACAAAGAACGATTGGCGAAACCGGAACAGAATCAAGACGTATCAGGGCCTGAAATGGTTGACCATCCCCGTGCCGGTAAAGGGCAGGTGTCATCGAAAGATCAAGGACACAGTGGTGAGTGATTCCCACTGGCGCAGCGCGCACTGGAAGACCATCACTCACAACTACGCGCGGGCGAAGCACTTTGCGGCCTACCGACCGTTCTTCGAGGAACTGTACATGGGGGAGGACGAGCGGCGGCTCAGCAGGATCAACCACCGGTTCATTACCGCGATCTGCGAGATGCTTTCGATCACGACCGAGATATCATGGTCCATGGACTACCAGCTCGCCGGGGGAAAGACCGAGCGCCTCGTCGAGCTGTGCAGGCAGGCCGGCGCCACCGAGTATATCTCGGGACCCGCCGCCAAGGCGTACCTTGACGAGAGCCTGTTTACACAGGAGGGAATGCGAGTGACGTGGATGGATTACTCCTGGTATCCGAGCTATACGCAACTCCATCCGCCCTTCGAACATCATGTCAGCATCATTGACTTGATCCTCAACGAGGGAGCCGATGCCGCAAAGTTCGTAAGAAGGTCTCGGTGATGGATTCGCCCCCGAGGGGCGGTTCTGCGACCGACAGGGCCGTGCCGCCGCGACGCAGGAGAGACCACACATGCCGACGCTGGATTACAAGTTGCACACACGCCTAGATGATGCGGTCAGGGATTTTGTCGTGTCTTCGATTCAACGCAGCTATGCCACGAATCGGATTGAGATTGCAGGCGACAGGTTGACCGTGGGCTTTGACGAGAACGTCTCGCCCACGGCCTTCTCCGGGC
Organism: Phycisphaerae bacterium; assembly: GCA_016935885.1. Next base: position 5,729 of record JAFGQA010000109.1, read on the forward strand.
TGGTGAAGCGGCTCCTTTACATCTCCAGGAGCATCAACAAGGACCTGCTGTACGAAAACAGTGTCGATCATCCATACGGCGAAGACCCCATTGTTCACCTATTGGAAAGCAGGGATGTTATCAAGGTCGCCGACGGCCTGTATCTCTACCAGGGCGAGTTCTGGAGAGTGTTCCAAGCCTTGCATGATTATGTCAAACGGCTTGCTCGGGAGTACGAGGCGGTCGAGCAGGAGTATCCCGTGCTCTGGCCGATCGACCTGTTTCGGAAGATTAACTACTTCGCGGAGTTCCCTCAGCAGGCAATCCTCTCAACGAGCGTGAAAGGCTCGTTTGAAGACAAAGAGAGCTTCGCTCAGCGTTACGCCACCGGAGAGGACTACGAATCCGTCGCCGTGACGGAACACATGGCGGACTGCCGCCACGGCCTGCAACCAGCGGTGTGCGACCTCTGTTACTACACGCTGAGCAACGAAACGGATTATCAGAATACGATCTACACGACCTACAACAAGGTGTTTCGCAACGAGTACTCGACAACCGACAGCCTGGACCGACTCCTGGCATTCTCGGTTCGAGACATCATGTTTGTGGGTGACAGGGATTTCGTTCTCGACGTCAGGCAGCGCCTGATCGAGGACCTCATCGAGTTCCTTCGGATCCTCGATCTGAACTGCCGCATCGAGACGGCGAGCGATCCCTTCTTCACCAACGACTCGGCCATGAAGGCCGTCTTCCAGAATACCGCGCGCCTGAAATACGAGCTCCTGGCCCGGTTGAACCACTCCGGTGTGTACATTGCCGTCGGCTCCATCAACCTACACCTGGACTTCTTTGGAAGGGCCTTCAACATACGGTTACCAGACGGCACGTTTGCTCATTCGGGGTGCATCGGGATCGGGTTCGAGCGCCTTGCGTACGCCCTCTACTGCCAGTACGGGCCCGACCTGGGCGGCTGGCCGACGGAATTGCGAAAGGCGCTGGGATTGGCATGAGCCAGGGGTACCGCGAAACGTCAAAGGGAATCCGAGAATGGCAACCCGAGTGAACAATTTCGAGGGTCGCCTGCTGCGGGTGTTCGACCGGACCGTGGGGCGACGATCTGGAGGCAACGCCATCGTGGCGACGGCGACGCCTGAGTGGGACTCGCTGACACACATCAAGCTCGTGATGGAGTTGGAGAACGAGTTTCACATCGAAGTCCCCCCGGGTGACATTCAGAAGTTGTTCAGTGAATTCGGCGTCGTGTTGAACTACGTGCGCGACGCCGTTGGCGATGATTGACATGGACGTCCTCGTTTACGGTGCCGGGCTGCTGGCCAGACAGCTTCATCACTACATAAAGGTGTACATGGGGGATCGCCTGAACCTCCTTGGGTTCATTGATGATGCGAAGCCGGAAGGCGCCGTGGTCGTGGAAGACGTGTGCACCGTGGGGTCTCTTGACGCGATGAGCGCATCCGGGAAGTACTCGCCGGAGGATGTCCGGCTGGTGTTCGCCATCGGCTATTCGGATATGCTCGCGCGCAGCCAGGCGTTCGAGCGTGCCAAGCGGATGGGCTACCGGTTTGAGCGGGTCCTTCACCCGAAGGCGAACATCGAAGAAGGCGTGCGACTCGGAGAGGGCGTCGCGGTGCTTCAAGGCGCGCTGGTTGATCAGCGCGTGACGATAGGCGACATCACTCTTGTGGATATGGGAACCATCGTGTGCGAGAACTGCAAGATCGGCGCCAACAACTTCATCGCCGCGGGCACGACCATCGGCGGGAACGTGACCATCGGCGCCAATAACTTCATCGGCCTGAATTCCACGGTTGCAGACGCCGTGTCCATCGGCAGTAACAACTGGATCAACGCCCAGTCGTTGGTATACAAAGACCTTGGTGACAATACCAGGCTCGTCGAGCTGCACGAGCAGCGCCTCGTGGAAATGAAGTAATCATGGACTGCGTGGACCTAAAAAGGCAGCTCGAGCCCCACATCCACCTGTATGACTTTCCTACGGATGTGTTGGTCGAGACCATCGCCTACTGCAACTTGAAGTGTATCATGTGTCCCCAGTCCAAGCTGACGCGGCCAACGGGCGTGATGAGCTCCGAACTGTGGAAGAAGACCATCGACGAAATCGCCGAGAAGTCACCGACGACGCGGATCTGGCCCGCCTTGATGGGCGAGCCACTTCTCGACAAGCAGATCTTCGCTCGGCTCAAGTATGCGAAGGACAAAGGAATCCGGCGCACAAACCTGAACTCGAACCTGCAATGCTTCAGCGAGACCATGCTGGACGACTTCTTTGCTTGCGGCGTTGATAGTCTCTACGTCGGCATCGATGCCTTCACACGCGATACCTACGCCAGGATCAGAGTCGGTGGCAAGCTCGACGTGCTCATGCGGAAGCTGGCTTTGATTCTGAATGAACGGGATAGGCGTGGGACACATAGGCCTGAGGTCTGCGTGCAGTTTATTGTCATGGACGAGAACGAGCATGAGGAGGAACCGTTCGTCGACTACTGGAAAGCATCCGGACTTGACGTCAACATCAAGGTGCGCCCGCGGCTGGACTGGTCTTCGGGCGTGCCGGCATGGTCAAGGATCCGCAACGTCGGCGTGGAGGACCGTGTTCCATGCACATGGCTGTTACGGCAGATGGGGATTTACTGGGACGGTCGGGTGCCGCAGTGTGACGCAGACTGGGACGGCATCACCCAGTACGGTAACATCAATGACTCGACGATCGAGGAAATCTGGCTGAACCGGATTCGCCCGTTGCAGCGGAAACATCTGGACGGCGCATTCGGCGCCTCGCCTCTATGTCCCACGTGTGATGAATGGAAGGCGGGGCTGTCGCAGTTGCTCAACGTCGAGAAGCGGCGCGTGCGCACGGCGACAGAGCCGGTCTCGGAGGAGTTGGCACGACAGAGTGGCGCGTAAGTCCTCGCGCCGAAGGCAGTCGGTTATGCGTTACATCTCGCTCGATACACCGAATACGAGCTGTATGCACAGGGCCTTCCTTGAAATGCTAGAGGGCCGCAGCATCGGAACCTTCATCGAAGTTGGGCCTGGATGCGGGCACCTGTCACAGCTCCTGTGCTCCCGGGAGGCGGTTGGCGTGGGCATCGATTTCTCCCCCGTGGCGATCAGCGGATTAAAGGGAAATCTGGCCGAGGAGATCGCACGTGGGCGCTACTCCGTGATCGAAGCGGACTTCATGAAGACGGACCTACACCTTCAGGTGGACCTGGTGTTCAGCATGTTGGTGATGGAGCACGTCGCGGACGACATGATGTTCTTGCGCAGAATGAAAATGGCGACGAGGCAAAGCGGTATTGTCTTGACCGCCGTTCCGGGGCGAAAGGACAAATGGGGAATTGACGACGAGTTGTATGGCCACATTCGTCGATACGACCGTGCGGATCTGTTTGCCCTATTTCGCGATGCTGGCTTCGCGGACGTGCACGTCCGGTCGATCGCCGTTCCCATCTCGAACCTCCTGTTCGGTCTCACCAATTGGATCTCCGAGCGGAGCCGAGCACGCGCGAGAAGGGAATTGCCGCTGGCGGAACGAACCAAACTCAGTGGCCAAAAGGACATTCCATACAAGAAGGTCTTTCCACCATGGTTCCGGCTAGTATTGAACGAGTACACCTACTGCCCGTTTCACATATTACAGAGATTGTTCTACAAGACGAATCTCGGGCTTGTGATGATTGCCAGCGGCCGACGACCGTAAAGAGGGCTGATGGATCGACTTTCCAGACGGGTGTTTTCAGAAGCGATGTTGCTGTTTAGAAGGACCATTCCGACGCCGGAGGAAGTCAGGCAACGCTACCAGACTGGTCCTTGGGCCGGGAACTACATCAAATTCAAGGCGAATGATAACGCGAACTACCGGTATTTGTTCTGCTATTTGGACATGGTGGCTGATCTAGTAGTCGAACGAAGCCCGAGGCGGGTCCTGGATCTTGGATGTGGTTCGGGGCCGATTCTCCGTCGTCTGCGGGAGCGGCTGCCCAAAACGGAACTGGTCGGACTAGACATCTCGATGCAACTCCTCAAGGAGGCACTACCGAATCCTGCCGTGCGAGGCGATTGTCTAGCCCTGCCGTTCAAGGATGCAGCATTCGATATTGTCGTAAATGTTGCCGTGAGTGAATTGTTCAGTGACGCGGACTTCATCGAAATTCTGCAGGAAGCCAAGCGGGTTACACGCCCTGGCGGATGCCTGGTGATCCAGTACCGCAATCCGTACTCGTTCTGGGAGCCTTATTGGTGGTTTTACAGATACCCGTACTATCAGAACGCGTACACGCGTGCGAGGCTCAATCGCCTCGCGAGGCGGCTCTCACTGCCCATCGAGCACTTTCAGGGCACGTACCTGGCGGCTCCGCCCGTGGTTTACCGCAATCACCGGACGTTTTATCGGGGTCTCATGCCGGAATGGCTGCTGGGCATTATTCGTCGACTCGATATCGAGATGCTTGCTCGTGCCTTTCCCTTTCTGTGTCGCCATTTCATTGTCGTTCACAATGTTCCGAACCGACGAATCCCTCGGCAAGCTTGATGGCGCGCAGTACGTAATGCCAACAGAACAGGCGGGTCGGCCAACTGCGGCACGCACGGCGCTCAACCGCCAGGTAGAGTCGATCCAGGGGGCGAATCATAAACGCTGGCAGAATCGTGAATCGCCTCAGATCCGTTGTGTAGAAACCGGTAAATGGAGGGCAGGAATGCGTGCCGGAACTACTGTCGGGCCTGCATCCGGCGCGCCGGACCATGGCTTTCAGTTCCCTTGGAGTGAAGTAGTGCATCTTGCCGGCAGGCCTGATACCAAGAAACTGCATCGCACGGAAGCAGGCGTGCCAATGAACGGACAACGCATTGCACACGTCGATATACAGTTGACCACCGGGCCGCAGCACGCGCACCAATTCGCGTAGCGCGCCTTCCCGATCGGTCAAGCCTTCGAGTACCGACAGGTTCATCACGACATCGAAGGTGTTGTCCGGGTAACCGATATCCGTGACGGATTGGCGCGCGACATCTTCGGCTCGCAACCCCTCCTCGCGAATCGCTTGGTGGGTGCACGCGATCATCGTTTCGCAGTAGTCGATGGCCCAGACCCTCGCCCCGTCTTTCAGCGCGAGGACAGTGTAGTCTCCGTGCCCGCATCCGGCATCCAGGACCTTCGCGTTCGGCTGAATGTGAAAGAACTCATGATAGTGCGATGCTCGCGCCTCGCGCAGTACGGCCCACTCGGGTGCCTTCTTCCTGGCGGCGATTCTCGTCGCGTAGTCATCCCACTGGGCAGCGTGGGCATACCCACCCTCGTCGTCCTGAACAGACCTGGGCGTTGGGGCGCGTGGTCGAGGCGAGGTCCCACGGTCGCTTAGGCCCTCTAAGAGGGTCATCGCAAGTGGCTCCCAGCAGTCGGTTTGGCGCGCCTACCCAGGTTGATGCGACGCGTGCAAAAGTACAGCGGCCTGCGTTTGGCTTCGGTGTATGACAGGCCCACGTATTCTCCCAGGATTGCCAGCACCGCAAACTGCAAGCCGTGCAGGACGAGGAGTGCAATGATCAGCGATGCCCACCCGCTGACGCCGCACCCGTGCGTGAAATAGCCGTATAGGACCCACAATACACCAACCACGCACCCGAGAAAGGCCAGACACGAGCAAATGGCACTGATGCGAAGCGGGGCGAGCGAGAACGACGTGAGCCCGGTGAGGCCGAGCTTCACCAGCCCGGCCCAGGAGTAGTTTGTGCGACCGCGTCGCCTTTCGTCCAGCTCGATCTCGATCTCCGCGCTGCGGTAGCCCATCCAGGGCATCAGGTAGGCCATGTATCTGTTACGCTCCGGGATCCGGCGCAACGACTCGGCCATTTCGCGGCTGAAGAGGCGGAAGGTGGCCCGGTTGGAGCACGAACCAAGGCCGACCACGCGATTCAGCACTCGTACAAAGGCCAGGCTGATCATGGAGCGCGGCCATGCCTGTCGCCGGCCCGTACGCGTGGCGTAAACCACGTCAAATCCTTCGCGATACTTGGCCACCAGGCGCGGGATGTCCTCCGGCCGCTCCTGAAGGTCGCTGTCCATCCACACTACCATCTCGCCACGGGCCGTGTCGATCCCCGCCGCGGCAGCGATCTGCTGGCCGAAGTTACGGCTCAGTACGATCACCTTGATCCGATCATCGCGACGGGCTTGCTCCTCGAGCATAGACACGCCGCCATCCGTGCTGCCGTCGTCGACGAAGACGAGTTCGTAGGACAGCCGCTCCGCCTCGAGCGTCGAGCGAAGACGATCGATCAACTCCGGGATGCTGTCCTGTTCATTACGAAACGGAAGAACGATGCTGATGTCAGGACGGTCGCGATCCGGGGGATTCTCGTTGTCAACGGGCTCCGGCGGATAACGCAGCCCCGCAGGCTCGAACATGCCATAGCCCCGGACACCCACGTCCGCGATGGTCTGGCTCGATGCGGTCACGATCACGGGCCCTCGGATTGCTAGTGCAGAACCTTCTGCCCACTGGGCAACGAGAGTTCCACCTGTTTCATCCAGTCCAGCTTTCGCCACCACGCTTCGTTGGCCTCGTACCACTCGATGGTCCGCGACAGCCCCTTGTCCAAGTCCGTCGTGGCCTTCCATTTGAGCAGGCGGGACGCCTTCTCTGTCGCCGCGATGTGCTTATCGACCTGGCCCGGACGGTTCTCGACGTACTGAAGCAGCGACTCGCTGCCGCCGGTGATGTCGAGGATCTTTCGGGCAATCGTCAACACATCGGTGGCGACGCCTGTTCCGATGTTGACGACCTCACCAAGGATCGCGTCGAGTGGGGCTTCCAACACGGCAATCAGCGCGCGGCAGGTGTCATCCACGTAGACCCAATCGCGCGCGGCGCTGCCGTCGCCGTGTATGGTGAGCGGCTCGCCGGTCAACGCGCTGGTTACGAAGCGTGGTACGCACTTCTCCAAGTGCTGTCGTGGACCGTATTGATTAAAGGGCCGGACGATCACTGCCGGGATGCCGTAGGTCTTCCAGTAGGAGTACACCAGACGGTCCGCGCCACACTTGGCCGACGCATACGGCGACATCGGTATAAGCGGATGTTCGCCTTCGTCCATTGGCTCGCTCACGGCGGTGCCATACACTTCCGACGTGGAGATGTGCACGAAGCGCTTGATGCGCTTGCGGTGGCGCAGCACCTGGTTGGCGATCACGTGAGTCCCCATTACGTCCGTCTGGAAGAAGACCCAGTTGTCGAAGATGCTGCGGGCGACGTGCGTTTCGGCCGCAAAGTGTACGACCGTTTCTACTTGGTCCATTAGATCGGAGACAAGATCGGCGTTACACACGTTGCCATACCAGAAGTGGAATCGCGGGGCGCTGCGAATGTCATCCGACAGGTTCTCCGGGTCCCCCGCATACGTTAGCGCATCCAACACGTAAACCTGTGCCTTCGGGTAGCGCCGCATCACGGTGCGGACGAAGTTCGATCCGATGAATCCTGCACCGCCAGTGATTAATATCGAATCCATGATCTGACGCCCTACAATGGCTGGTCCATCAAGACTGCTGATTGTTCCTCGGCGCCGGTTAGCACGACGCCCTCGTCCTTTGGCGACCAGATTTCCAGTGGTCCGATTCGCTTTGTGAGCGCGTAGTTCGCATCGACCCACGCGTTGATCGGCCGTCGTTCGGGATCGTCACTGGAGTAGGTCTCGTGCGTGTATGCCTTCTTGCTTTCGCTGACACCGAAGTCGGGCCATTCGCGGCTGGGGAACACCGTGTTGCGTATGACGAGTTCCGGTATCCGCCCGCGCTGAATCATGTCGTCCAGCACCGCCTGCTCCAACGAGGCGGGCCGATTCTCCAAGATCCACGTGATGAAAGGGGCCGGTCGTGTATCCGTTGCGAAATACAGCAGCGGAACATCATAGTATGCCAGGATCAGTCCGCCCGGCTCGACCCGCTCCTGTACGTACTCGACGAGCTTGTCAATCAGTTCGACACGCTGCGGCGCGGAAGTAATGCCAGCCAACCGCGCCGACTTGAAGGGCACGTGACAGTCCGGCCGGGAGAATGCATACAGGTCTCTGTATGAGCCGTACACCAAATACCAGGACGCTGATGCCAGAACGACGGCGGCCACGATGCTACCGGGGACCACCCGGTTCAGCACGGGCTCGACGAACCATGCCTTCCCAAGACACGGCAAGTGCCCGGGCAACTCGATGACTAGAATAACCGACAGCGCAATGAGGTAGTGTGCCCCGCGGATGGCCGCGCTCGTGCCGGTGTTTGATCCGACCATTGACAAGAGGACAATGAAGACCGAGGTCAAATAGAGAAACGTGCGATCCATGGCCGCCCGCCGCTGTGGCTCGTTCTGGTCGTGCCGCGGCCAGAAGGCAATCAAGCCCGCTGTCACACCCACAAACCCGAACCCCAACAGGCGCGTTTCGCAGCCGCTTTGCACATGTAGGTAGTGTGTGTAGGTGGCAGCTACGCCCAAGGCCATGAAGACGCGCAGCCAACGCGGTAGGCGCGCCAAGGTGTTGCTCATCAGCAGCGCGCAAAGGGCCAGGCAGTTCGCGGAGATGACAGCGGCAGCAACGGACTCTCGCATGCCCTCCCAGAAGAAGCCCAAGCGTGTCGCGCCGCCATATCCCGAAAAGGCGAGCCGAAACCGCTGCACCACGACATCTCCGAGCCCTGCATAGTGGATCAGGCCCGCAACCAGGGCCGTGGTGGCAACGAAAGCAAGCACGTACACAGTGGTCGATTGGAGTGCCTCGCGCCAGCGCGATCGGGCCACATGTGCCGATAACAGCGCCACGGCGGGAAGTGCGACCATGCCGACGTGGGGCAGCCGCGACGTGGCGGCCGCCACGCCCAACACGCCGGCAATCCCCGCGACTGCATACCGTGTGCCCCGGCGGTGGCTGTTCATGGCCGCCCAGAAAGTCGCAATGCTCAATATCGCGAATGTGGCGGGGACCGTGTGATAGGCGAGAGCTTGAGTAAACCAGATCTTGACAATAGGCATCGATACTGCCGTGCCGACCAACGCCTTCAGCGGTGTCGTCACGCGGGCCAACACGAGATACACCGCCACAAACGCGACGAACTGCACGATGCTGTCGACAATACGCAGATCAAGAAGCGTTGCCTCCGGCTCCAACCGGAACAGCCAGGAGGCGTAGTATTCCGCCAGGGAGGCCACGTTCCCCGATGCGTCAAGGAATGGTCGATCGCTGTGGGCCAACCGATGGGCGACCGTGGCCGACCGGCCGAAGTCCGTGAGGTCGCAGCCGTGCCGGATGGTCGGCGCCTCGATCGCCAGCCAGCACGCCCCCAACAGCAGCAAGCCCAGTCGTGTCTGGAACCGGATTCGGTGCCGTTCAGTCAATGGGTGCTTCTTGGCTTGGCGGGATGACATCAATACATGATCGTGGCAGTGGGTGCGACTTCGGCCCCGCCCTCTTGTCTCGACGGGCGTCATATCGAATTGCCGGCTGAGACGGTTGGCATAGCCTTGTCTCACAATGGGTTGCGCACTGAGCCATCGTTGAGGATCTCGCCTGCGGGTCCAGGCGTTCGGGCATCGTGACCCGCTGCTCCACGTGGAATTGCGTTGACCCGCTCACTCGACTGCCGCGAAACCAGCCAGTTTCAGCTTCAGTTAGTATCGGCACTTGCTCGGATCCCGATTGACTGATCGGACAAGATCCTGTCCCAAGACCCTCGGAAGCACCGTCGGCTCTGCGGCGCCCTCGTTTCTGCGGCGCCTCCATCTCTGTGGCACGGCTATCCATGCGACACCGCCGTTCCTGGAGCACCGTTATCCCCGGGCCACTACCGTCCCTGTTGTAGAATCATCCCTGCGGCACCACCGTTTCGACGGTGACAACACAGGCGGGACGCCCGTGTCGCAGTCCTGGAATGAGCTCTCATGTACCCACTGGCCCTTTCATCGGCGTTCCCAAGGAGCATCCGATCGGGTATAAGGTCGTTCAGCCATGAGCCGCTGCGCCCGTAGCTCAGCAGGATAGAGCAACGGTTTCCTAAACCGTAGGGACACACACGCAAGCCCTTGTCATTCCACGACTTCCGAAAAACACGAAATCTGTTTGGCGGATTGCTTGGCGCTTTTTGAGCGGGAAAACCCGGACTTGGCGCTGATTGTCCGCGCCTGGGACAGGCTTACCGAGCCGTCCCGCGCTGCGGTCTTGGCTGTGGTTGCGGCGGCGAACGATCCGGAAAGGTAGGCCACGTATGGCACCGGCAGCAAACGGCAAGAACGGGCGAGATTCCGGAGGTCGATTCGCTCCTGGCAATCGGTTCGGTGGCAATCCGCACGGCGGCACCGTCGCCAAGCTGCGCGCGGTGATGTTGAAGGCCGTACCCGTTGAGCGGCTGGAGCGAATTGTGGATGTTTTGCTGAGAGAAGCCGAGAGTGGCAACTTGAAAGCGATAAAGCTGGTCTTGAGTTACACGATCGGGCGGCCAATTGATATCAACGAGAGTATTCGGCTCGAAGAGAGCGTGCGGCAGGCGGAGGCTTTCCGGACAAGATTCGGCGATGTGTTTGAGGTGGAATGATGGATGTGACACTCGAATTGTCTGGCGCGATACGACTCCCGCATGGGACGCTCGACATGAGCAACGCGGAGCGTGAACCGAGCGGGTTGAGAATCCGCAGACTCACGGCAACGGAAATAGCGGCTCTGTCGATGTCGTCAACACGGGCCGATAGGCCACAACTGGCGACCGTGGATAACGCGCTCGTTCGCGACATGAGAAGGCGGCGAGCAGCACGGGCCAAGGCGACGGCGGGCAGCTTCGGAAGCACGCTTGCACTCGCCGGTCAAGGCGCGAACTCAAAGGCGGACAATCCGCTCGTTAGCGACATGAAGCGACGGGCGGCGAAGGCCAAGGCGGCGGCGAATGAAGCGCAGTCACGGTCTGTCCGTGCGACGAGGGAGTACATTGCGTGGATTCAGCAAGCCCGTGCGAAGCTGAAGCGTTGGAATCCTGCGCTTGG
>JAFGQA010000110.1 GCA_016935885.1 Phycisphaerae bacterium
CCAAGCGCAGGATTCCAACGCTTCAGCTTCGCACGGGCTTGCTGAATCCACGCAATGTACTCCCTCGTCGCACGGACAGACCGTGACCGCGCTTTATTCGCCGCCGCCTTGGCCGCTTGCGCTCTGCGCTTCATATCCGCGACGAGGGGATTATCCCGCTTTGTATTCGGGTCCGAGCCGCCGAGTGCAAGCGTGGTGCCCGAGCCGACCGATGCCGTCCTGGCCTTTTCCGCCCGACGCTTCATGTCGGCGACGAGGGGATTATCCACGCTTGCCAGTCGGGGCCTATCGGCCCGTGTTGACGACATCGACAGAGCCGCTATTTCTGCTGCCGAAAGTCGCCTGATCCGCAGACCGCTCGCCTCACGCTCTGCGTTGCTCATGCTGAATGTCCCGCGCGGGAACCGAACGGCTCCGCTGAGTTCAATTGTCACGTTCATCATTCCACCTCAAACACATCGCCGAATCTTGCTGTGAAAGCCTCCGCCTGCCGCGCGGCTTCCTCCAGCCGGACGAGTTCACCGAAGTCGGTCGGCCGTCCGAGCACGTATCCGAGAACAATCTTAGCCGCCATCGCGTCCCCGTCCTCCGCCTTCATCGCCAGGGCATCGAAGATTCGCGCCAACCGCTCGATAGGTATGGCCTTCATCGCCGCCATCCGCAGGCTGGCAACCTGCCCCGCAAACGGATTGCCCGGTCCGCCATGATTCCCGGGCAGATAGCGCCCGTGGGCGTCCCGCTCAGGACCGTCACCCCCGTTTGTTAACCGTCTCTGTGCCATGCTCAGGCCCCGCTGCCACCTGCACCAACAATGCCGTCCAGCCGCGCCGCGTGCCGTGTGCGCCACGTGGTGCCGTCCTGGACGTGTTCCAGGGTCATCGACGCTCCCTCCGAATCATATCGAGCACCGCCGCCCGTCGCTCGTCCGACAGCTCCACCGGGCAGGCCGCGAGCCACACGTGCAAGGCATCATCATTGCCCGGATTCAGCGGACACGGCGCATCGTGTGGCCCCGAAATTGGCCGGTCGCCCGCCGGGCCATGCGGAATTACTGGGGTTTCGGAAGGGTGTTCAAGTCCTGTAACGCCCAGTTGGCCCGACCCGTCGACAGCCCTTGTCTGCGGGTCTCTACTTCTCTCACCAGCAGCACTTGCGACGTCGGCACGCTGAGTCCATCGAGCCGAGTGATCGGCGTCGGTCCTGCCAGCGATTACCTGTGGCTTGCACGGTTAGTCACGTCTTGGCGCAAGCAACGGCGTGAGCGTTCGTGCCAAGCAGCAAGGCCCCACACGCCGAAGCGTGCGGGGCCGTGTTGCGGGAGAGCCGTGGAAGAGGAGGAGGAAGGAGGAGGAAGTTCTTCATATTCGTCGTACATGAGGAAGTACACACTCCTGGGCAACATCTGACGCGGAATTCCGAGTTTGCCTTGATTCTTCTGGGGGGTCGCGGAGCCCTCGCTTTCAAACATGACCCGGGTAAGGCGCGCTCCGCGTTCTGGATGGCAGCCGCACGCGCGGGCGTCATGACGTGCCGCCCAACCCATCGGCACCCGTAAGGAGCCGCGCAGAGACAACGCAAACGGTTGACCCGCCTGCCCGCGGGCAGGTCCGCCAAACGGCAAGCCAGCAGTCCAAGCAAGCGGCACAATCGGTCCTGTTGTTCTCGCGCGGCGCCTAAGTGTTTTTCACAGAACAGGTTATGGCGGTTCGCCCGACACAAATTCCATTGTTGCGCGGCATGGTGCATCGCGACAACCTGCCTTGGTCTGACAATGCCTCCACTGGAAGGCCCCACCCCTCCTTGACCGGAAAGGGCCGACCGTCAATACTTAGAATAGTCCGACTGATCCACGGGTCGGCCAGGACCGATACCAGGTTGTCGGATCGAGTACCTCGCTTCTACTCCGCGAACCCTACGTGGGGAGTACCATTCCTTGAGAGCAAATCGAACTTCGACCTTGCTGTCTGGGATCGTTCTGTCGGCGGCGGCCCTTGCAGCGGCAGCCCTTGTGATGACAGGTGGCTGTGATGTGCTTCTTCCGGAGTTTCCCATTGGCAAGCTGCCGTCGGATACGGGCAGGGACTTTGACGCCGCCACGCTGCTGCAACTCGATGCGAACGGCAGCGCGGTGATCGCCGGCACCATCGCTGGCGATGAGGCAGCCGTATACGACCTGGGCCCCTGCGATGTGGGAGACCGCATCATCGCGACAGTTGACCCTGCGGCGGGCAGCCCCCTGGACCCGACAATGGCGGTCTTCAACGAGGATGGCGAGGTCCTGGCGCTGAACGATGATGTCGACCTGGCTGCGGGCCTGATCGGGTCGCACATCGACGAGATCGTCTCGACCGGCGGGGATCATTACTACCTGGCTGTTTCGAAGTTCTATTTCGACATGCGGGGGGGCAACTACGAAGGGACCGTCCACGTCGAGCGTGACGGCGTCTTTCCCCAGCCCCCAACACAGTACCTGTTGCTGAACTTCGCCGGTGGGAGCGTTACCCTCCCGAACGAGGGCACCATCGAGATGGATGCGTTCGATGCCGCGGACATCGACCCCGTCTACATCGGCAAGACAAACGAGATCAAGGCCAAGATCGAGGAAACCGTCCGCCAGAACTTCGAGGACACCGGCATTCAGATCGTGACGAGCGACGATCCCGCCCCGGAGCCGGGCACGTTCAGTACGGTCTACTTCGGCGGGTTCAGCACCGACAAGTTCGGCCTGGCCGAGTCCGTCGATCAAGGCAACCTCGATCGGTGCGACGATGGCATCGTCTTTACGAACAACTTCGACGACCCGTTCGCCCATCAGCCCACGCCTGACGGCATCGCCGTCGCGATCGGCAATGTCGCGTCCCACGAGGCCGGCCACCTGCTGGGGCTGAACCACGTCGCGGACATCACCGCACTAATGGACAGCACGGGCACCGCCAGCACGCTGTTGGCCGATCAGGAGTTCAAGACGGCTCCATTTCATCGGTCGATCTTCCCCATCGGCAGCCAAAACGCGCCCATGATCCTGGACCGGGTTGTTCCCAAGTAGCGCCGGCGAGGCTTCCCCGTCCGATCTTCCGCGCGCGTGGCTAGTGCCAGACGTGCTCCGGTGCGCTGCACGCTTTGGAGCACCAACAACGAATGCCAATCGAGTTGTCGGAAGGTGTGGTTGCCCACCCAGCGCGAGCATGTCCGTCGCGGCACGCTTCGCGCCCAGCTCACCACCGCGAGGGCATCGCCCCACGGCAGTCGAGGCCCACGCAAATCAGGCCAAGTGGATCCGATCACGTCGCTCAGTTGCCAAGAAAGAGGGCGGCGCCCACATCGATCAGCCCCTTCATGAAGTTGCCGATCGTTTCGACGAGGATATCCATGGGTGCCCTGTCCTCGTCACATCCGGAGACGGCCAGCATCATGGCGGGCAGCAATGACGCCAGAAACAGCGTTTTCTTGGGTCGGTGTATTGCCTTCATAGACTGCTCTCCTGACAACCGGAATACGGCTTCCGCCCGAATCGCTTATCGGGAATCTCCAAGACACGCATCAAGGGGAAACAGGGCAACTCGATCTCCTTGTCAGGCGTTTCCTCGTGGATTCACATCCCGATTTGGTACGAGGCTGAGCCCACGCCACACCTAGGACGGCTGCTCATTTGAGGCTCAGCCGAAACTCTGCGTAGAACATCCGCGGCACCTCGCCGCTGCTGAAGTGCGAAGTCCCGCCCTCAAAGTGCCCGGCGTCGGTCAGATTCCGCACGCCGAACGCGAGCGAGGCCCTGTCGTCCCAAAACTCGTGCTCGGCCCGGAGATCGAATCTGAAGTAGGCGTCCTCTCTGCGCGGGAGCATCGGTAGGTCGCCGTTCGGCACGTTCACCTCGTCCACAAAGAACAAGTGGCTGGAGAGGTGCAGGTCGTCGGTCAAATCGTATCGCGTACCCAGCATGAACTTATTCTTGGGTGGGGAGTTGCACCCCGTATCGACGATCGAGGAGCCCTCGCTCCAATTCAGTCGTTGCAGCGTGTAGTTGCCCAACACCGTCAGTGACTTGGTGACTGGACAACGCACGTCCAACTCCAGCCCATAGAGGCTGGCGTCCGCCACTTCATCGCCGACGCTCAGCATCATGCCCGGCGGCCCGCCGCGCGTCTCGGAGACGATCAGGTCCGAGTATTCATGCCAGAACGGCGTCACGTTGAGCTCCAGCCGATCGAAGAGCTTGGCGCGGTACCCCAATTCGTAGGCGATGAGTTTCTCGGAATCTGCGTTTTGGTCGCTCTGCAACCACATGATGCCTCCCGAAAGTGGCGTGTCCATGAACCGGCGTGCGGCGGGTGGCATGTGGAATGCGCGCGATACGGACGCGTAGATGAGCGAGTTATCAGTCAGCTCGTAGGAGATCGCTGCGCGCCCGCTGGGCTCGAACCCGCCATAGGAGTCGTACTCGATTCGGCCGCCCAGATTCAACGTCCACTTCGGGGCGAAGCGCCATTCGTCTTGGAGGTACAGCCCGCCGATGAACGCGCGGACGATACCGTCAGAGAGCATGAACGGGTCGGCGTTGGTCGCGTCCGTGTAGTCGAAGCGCGTATCGAGGCCCCAGGTGACGGTGTGTTGTTCGACCGGCTTGAACGTATGTGTGAACTGCAACGCGTATTGTTGGTAGCGAAAATCAAACGAAGGGATCCCCGGCAACACGTGAAAATCGTTGACGTACCCCGTCAGCGCAAACTCGTTGTCCTTCTCCACACGGTGGCTCCACTTGCCCAACACATAGTTGGCCTGCGTCCTTGGATGGACGGTGCCGCCGATCTGCCCCAATAACGACAGCGGCCAGTTGTCACCCGTGACGGAGCTGCCGGCCGAAAAAGTCAACGTATCCTTGCTGTCGGGTCCCGGCGTGTAGATCCCGTGGACCCCCATTCTGCCGGCTTGATACTTGTCGTCGTAGCTCCCAAGAAATCCGCCACCCTTGAAGCCGTCGCTGGCTTCGTACTCGCCGGAGACGCGCATCCTGAGGTTGCCATCCTTGAACGCATAGCCGAGGTACTCCCTGTACGATCCGCGCGAGGCGCCGCCGGTCGTGAACGTGAGCCCCTCTTGATCTGCCGGGTCTTTTGTGATGATGTTGATGACGCCGTTGACGGCGTTGGCGCCCCACGTCACGCCGCCGGGGCCGCGGATGACCTCGATGCGTTCGATGTCCTCGAGCTGAAACGGCCAGGCTCCCCAAAACGTACCGCCCATGACGGAGTCGAAGATCTGCCTCCCATCCACCAGCACGAGCGTCTTGTCGGCGCGTTGGCCGTGGAAACCACGTGGCGAGACGGCGTAGTTCCCATAGCTCAATTCCGCGACATCGACGCCGGGTACGAGTCGGAGGGCGTCGGGAACGGACCGGGCCCCGGATCGCCGGATGTCCTCGGCGGTGATCACGCTGATAGCGTGGGGCACGGTGGTGATCTTCTGCTCACGCCGCGTCGCCGTAACGACCATGGGCACCTCGAGTTCCAGGAGTTCGATGTCTTCGAAGTCGTCCGCCTCCATTCCTTGACGATCAGGTTGCTCGGCGGCCGGCTGCGTCTCGACCGGCGGGGAAGGCTCGTCCGGCTGCTGTCTCTCGTCTGCCTCCTCGGCCGGCGCATGTCCAGTGAACACACATAGGATTGCAGCGCCCATAGCGAAGCGCAAGACACGCGTGCGGCGGTGTCTGGACGAGCGCACGGGCGCATGTTCAAGCCCACGGCTGGCTGGTGACCCCCGTGCTCGTATCGTGGAGGTTGTCTCGCTGTGTCGCTGCGGATTCACGGTTGCTCTCCAAAGCGCGTCGCGTCCGTGCCGACCACCGCGCTGCTGAGCCTCACGTCGATCATCTCCGCAGTGCGTTCGTTCACGGCCCTTCCAACATAGCGCGGATACTGCAGGCCAAGTTCGGACGGGGGCGTCCCCTTGATCTCCCTCCGAACCAACTCCGCGGCCTGTCGCCCGACGGCCTCGCTATCGGCGTATTGGCCGGCGAAGGCGCCGGCCTTGACAATGCTGGCCGAGAACGTCCACACGGGTTTCTTCTGTCGAATTCCCCACAGGAGCAAGCGCTTGATGGTCGCCGCGTTATAGACCTGGGCATCGGGGATCATCAGAACGCCGTCGCACCCTTTGGCGCTCAGTGCGTCAACAGCTTCTGGGAATTCACCTTTGTCAGCCTCGATGGCCGTAACGGTGAGTCGTCGTCTTTCCGCCGCGTCCTTGAACGCCTTGACCGTACGCTGTGTTCGGGAGCTGTGGAGTATTCCGATGTTCTTGATTGCCGGGTGGAGCCGCGAGATCCAATTGATCTGATCTTCCGGCGAAACATCCGCTGCCACACCTGCGACACGAGCCTTGTGGGGATTGCCATCTACAACGAAAGGGGCGTCGCGTGCATTGGGCACCATGAAGAATACGACCGGGATTCTCGGGACCTTGTCGACGGCGAACGAGGTGGCGCTCGCGCCCGCGGCTGCGATGACCGTGGGGCGGGCGGCGGTGAGCCGCCTCAATGCACTCTCTCGTCCTGGTTCATCGTCGCTTTTCGGCAGTTCGATGCTGGTGCACTCGCAGCCCGTGGCTTGAAGCGCTGTCTCAAGTGACGAAGCCGCCGTCTGGTAACTCTTGTGAGTCCTGAACAGGATGGCAACGCGGACAGGTTGCGGCTCCTCACCCCTTGCCAGGATAGAAACGCTCGCTGAAGCGAAGATCGCGGCAATGAAGACTGCTCGCCTGTTCAACGAAGGCGCGCCTCTTTGCGAGTTGTGCGAACGCGCGTCCGGTTCCGCACAGGCTCCGGAGCGTCCAAAACCAGTTACACGGGCAAGGCCATGGACCCATTCCCCTGGTTCGTAACGGACTGCGCGCCAAGAGCGACCGGGTCTATGGGTCGACTCCGCGCTACTCGGATAATGTGCCCGTAATCTTATCGGCTGTATCGCCCGCCAGTGCGAGCAAGAAACCCACGTCGGCTTGGATTCCTACCGATAGACCCCACGGGTGGCGTCCAGCCACGAGTCCGCGCCTGTCGAGCACAGGCGAGACGCCCGTGCCGTAGTTCATGGGTTTCCAGGGTTTCTCCGGGGGGTGCCCAGGGATGCCCCACACGGCAACTGATGTTGTGGGGAATGCAAGGAATGTCTTTGGGAAAAGAAGTTGGGATCAGGGGACAGGCCATCGTCTTCTGCGTCCTTCTCGTGTTGGGGACGGTGGGGAGCCTGAGCGTGGCCCTCATCTGGCAGGGCTACCATCAATCCATCCGCGAGATCACCAACCACGCCGTTGTCCACGCCAAGTCCCTCAGCTATACCGCGGAACCGGCACTCTTGCTGAACGACCGCAAGGCCCTCGAACGCGTCGTACGCGGGGCGTCGCAGCACAACACCGTCGAGTTGGTGCAGATCATCGACGCGATGGGGAACGTGCTGGCCACGTTCCACCGTACGGCAGACTTCATCCGCGAAGCGCAGCTGGACCCGGCCCACCCCATCGATGGAGCCGTTGCCCGAGATTGCCCGCGTGTCGAGCGAACGGCCAGCCAACTCCTCGTGGTCGTGCCGATCTGGCCTGGCGATGACCTCTCCGATCTTGACATCGCCGTGGACGATCTGGACGCAGAGGAAGAGGAAGAAGGCCAGGAAGCCAAGCCGGACAACAAGACCGGTGGCGTGGTGGGCTACGCTTGCCTGATCTACGGGCTCGAAGAAGTGCAGTCGGCGCTGATGAAGAAAGTGCTTTCCAGTGTCGCCATTTCCGGTATTGTGATCGTCGTCGGGATTGGATTCACACTCCTGGTGATCCGAAAGCTCTTGAAGCCTGTGCTGGATCTCGTCGAAACCGTTTCGGCCATCGCGGATGGCGATCTGACGAAACGTGCCCCCGAACAAGCGGTGGGCGAGATCGGCGTGCTGGCGCGTGCCTTCAACCACATGGCCGATCGCCTTCAGAAGACGTATGCCTCCATTGAGAGGAAAGTCGCCGAACGCACAGCGGAGCTCAGGGCGAGAAAGAAGGAGCTGGAATCTGAAATCGCCGAGCGCAAGCGTGCGCAGTCGTCCTTGCAGGAGAAGGAGAGAAGGTTCCGAGACATCGTGGAGAACGCCGAGGAGTGGGTCTGGGAGGTCGACGCCAGTGGGAAATACACATACTCCAGCCCTATTGTGGAGGAGATTCTGGGGTACAAACCCGAAGAAATCCTCAATAAGCACTTCTACGACGTCTTTCATCCTGAGGACCAAGAGGAACTGAAGAAGGCGGCGCTTGCAGCCTTCGCCAGGAAGCAGCCGATCCGCGAGCTTGTAAACAGGAACATGCACAAGAACGGCAAGACCGTTTGGCTTTCGACGGGCGGAGTTCCCATACTCGATGAGAAAGGAAACCTCCTGGGATACAGAGGCGCCGATGTCGACATTACCGAGCGAAAGCTGGCGGAGCAGCGGCTACGTGAACACGCCACGTTGCTGGAATCCAAGAATATAGAGTTGGAGGCCCAGCAGGGACAACTGCAAGCTCAGCAGGACGAATTGGTGGCGACCAACCGCGCCTTGAAGAAGGCCATGGTCGCCGCCGAGGCGGCGAACAAGGCCAAGAGCGAGTTTCTGGCCAATATGAGCCACGAGATCCGCACGCCCATGAACGGCATCATGGGCATGAGCGAACTCGTCCTCGGCACCGACCTGACGGACGAGCAGCGAGAGTGCCTGACCACCGTCGTGGATTGCTCCAACTCCCTCCTGACCCTGCTCAACGACATCCTTGACTTCTCCAAGATTGAGGCCGGCAAGCTGGAACTGGAGACAACTGAATTCGACCTTGTTGCCGCGGTGGAAGGCGTTATCGATTTGCTGGGGCAGCGCGCCGTGGAGAAGAAGCTGGAGTTGATCTGCCACGTTCAACCGAGCGTGCCGACGTTCGTGCGCAGTGACCCGGTGCGTCTGCGTCAGGTCCTCGTGAATCTCGTGGGAAACGCCATCAAGTTCACCGAGCAAGGAGAGGTCGTAGTGACCGTCGAGGCGGTGGCGCAAGAGGCCAATCGCGCCACGCTGCTCTTCTCTGTACAAGACACGGGCATCGGTATCCCCAAAGAACGGCAGGACGTGATCTTCGATGGCTTCACCCAGGCAGACGGTGCCACGACACGCAAGTACGGCGGCACGGGCTTGGGGCTGACGATCTCCAAGCAGATTCTCGAATTGATGGGAGGTGACATCTGGGTCGAAAGCAGATTGGGTCGCGGGAGCACCTTCCGCTTCCGCGTGACTTGCGATGTGGGCGAGGCCACAGAGGCTCACTCCAAGGACAGCAACAGCGGCGAGGCCGACACGCCCGGGATGCTGATCGGCAAGCGGGCCCTGATCGTCGATGACAATGCCACGAACCGACGCATTGTCGAGGAGATGCTCAATGCCTGGGGCTGCCTGACCCAGTCGGCTTCCGACGGCCCCACGGGGCTTGAGATGCTGCGGGTCGCCACGACAGAAGGCCATCCATTCGATGTCGTGATCCTGGACGTCCAGATGCCGGAGATGGATGGCTTTGAGGTCGAGCGGACGATCCGCGCCGATCCTCAGTACGGCGAGCCCGAGGTGGTGTTCCTCAGCTCGTTGGGCAGCAAAAGCGATTGGGTGGACAAAGGGGCCTTGTCGCGCTGCACGTACCTGATGAAGCCGATCAAGCAATCGCTGCTCTTGGACACGCTGGTGACGGTGTTCTCGTGCGACGGCGCGCAGACAGCGCCACAGGAGCCGCGGTGCCCGTCGCCGGCCGTGAACCGGCGTAGGTTTCGGGCACGTATCCTGCTCGTCGAAGACAACGCGGTCAATCGCAATGTCGCCACCGGCATCCTCCGGAAGCACGACTACGACGTCACGACGGCGGAGAACGGCCGCGTGGCCCTCGATATCCTGGAGCGGAAGTCCTTCGATTTGGTGTTCATGGACGTCCAGATGCCGGAGATGGACGGGTTCGAGGCGACCAGGCGTATTCGTGCAGATGCTCG
>JAFGQA010000111.1 GCA_016935885.1 Phycisphaerae bacterium
CCGATTCTCCGCACATCATCGCACGGACGACGCAGGGCAGGAAGCCACGAAAGGTGTGAGATCCCGTAGGGTGTGCACCGCACACCAATCCCTATTCGCCGAACGCCAAACCGTCACACAGGCTGCCCGGAGCCGTCGGCATGTCGCCACCGCAGACACAAAGCCATTCCGACCGGTAGTAGCCGTCCTCCACCCACCGCCTGAAACTCGAATACGGCCATTGATGCGGACACCGAGCCAAACCGTGCTTGACGGGATTGTGGTGGATGTAATTGACGTGGTGTATGAAATCCTCTTCGCTGCGGATCTTATGTTCCCAGAAACGTCTCTGCCAGACGCCTCGTTCACGGTGCCGCACCCGGGTGCGTGACACCACCAGGTCCCGGCCGCCCGCCGACAGCCACCGCTTGGTGAATCGGCTCTTGATAACGCCCCAACGTTTCGAATAGTCGTCGTCACCCTCGGGCAACGTCCATACGCAATGCCAGTGTTCGGACAAAAGCACCGTCGCCACCAGTTCAAAGGGCCACTGCCGTTGCACATCCAGTACAACCTCGCGCAAGCACCGCCGCGCGAGGCCGGACGAAAACAGCGGACGTCGCCGGTGTGTCACAACCGTGAAGAAGAACATCCCGCCCGGCGCGTAACGACGAAGGTAATTCGGCATCGCGTCACCCTCCGTTCCCATACCTCTTTGCGCAGATTCAAACGTTGGTGTGCGGTGCACACCCTACGGAAGCCGGCCTATGTCACGTCGTCATTCGACGGTCGTGACGGTGGTCGTGATCTCTACGGAGATCGGGGTGGTCATGATCTGGTCCGGCTTGCCGGGGACGGGGGCCTTCATCTGGCCGCTCACGACGGTCGCCTGCTCCTTGCTCAGGACCCAGCCGCTCGCGCGGTCCACGGTCAAGGCGGCCTCGGAGTCGCCCAGACCGACCGTCAGCCCCGTCTCCTGAGCCAAGGGGGCCTCCTCCGAACCGCGGTGGCCGGTGGACGTGATCGTGCAGGTCTCGTCCGTGACGGCCGTGATGGTATGCGTCCCGGCCATCTGGAAGCCGCCATCCAGTTGGGGAAGATCGAGCGGCCGGTCCCAACGGTCACCCGGGCGGGCCGGCGAGTCGGGCAGAAACGTCACGAGGGCGCCGACCAGAGCGGTGATCTTCTTGGCACCGAGGATCTGGAGCTTCTCCGATTGCTGCTGCAGCGCCGCGATGCGCTGGGCGCGCGAGCCGTAACGCTCGTTGGCGCGCGCGATGGCCTGCTCGGCATTCTCGGGGGACGGCGCAGCAGCGCGGATTTGGGCGTCCTCGTTTTCCACACGTTGCTCGGCGGCGGCGCGGGACAGTCCGTCCAGGTTCATGCCGACAATCTCGCCCCGCTCGGAGATATTGGCCGTGAAGTGCCGGCCGACGAAGCCGGCGTACATGGCGGCCATGCCGCGGACGTCGCCTTCGGGCCGGTCCGAATCATACACCACCGAGACGGTAGCACCGATCTGAGATTCGACTCGGACGGCCGCGATGGCGATCGTGACCGGCACCGTCCCATCGGCCTGGGCCGGCGCCGCTTCGAGGTCCAGGGTGAAGGTCTCGGTGCCACCCATCGTCTGTTGCTGTCCGGCCAGAGCCGTGGATGTCAGCGCGCGGGTCGCGACGCGCACGGTGCGTTTCACTCCCGCCGGTGGCGCAAACCGCAAACGCAACGGCGCGACGGCCGCCGGCTCAGCCGGGAGGTTCGGCGACGGTTCGGTCGGCGCTGTGGTCGGTTGGGTCTCAGCGGCTACCGTTTGCGGCTCGGGATTCGTCTCGGTGGTTTGGCGCGGGGCGCGCTGCGCTATCGGACGGGCCGGCGCCGGGGGTGGGCCGGAGGATTTGAGCAACACGACGACACCGATGATTACCGCGATCAGAACCACTGCTGCGCCGGCGAGGATGAGAACGAGGCGACGATTCAGGCCGCCGCCTTCTTCCGTGTCCTCCTCGGAGGTTCCGTCAACGCCCTCGTCGTCGGCCGCCGGGGCCTCGCCGTAGGGCGACGGCGCAGCGCCCGACGTCGCATCGACGTAGCTGCCACACGTGGGGCATTCGATGAATTCGTCCGTCGCGCCCGGCGTCACGGGAATCGCCGCGCCGCACGCCGAACAGACAATCGTCGGGGCCGGAGCTTCGGCGGCCGGTTTCTCCTGCGCCGAGGGAACCACGACGGCATGCTGGCACTTGGGACACTTGCCCTTCTTGCCGGCATAGCTGGACGGGACCTTGAGGGTATGGCCGCAATGGCTACAGGAAAACGCGATCGCGGCCGCCTTGGCCGGCACGACCACTGCGGCGCCGCAGCCGGGGCACTTGCCTCGCTTGCCGGCGTACTTGTCGTCCACACGGATGTGCTTGCCACACTCGGCACAAGTCAGTTCGATCACGGTCCGATCCTCCCACTGATTGGCTTGCCGCTTTCGTCTCGTCTGACTCTATCATGCCCAAGAAGCAGGCCGAAAGCAACGAAAAACGCAGGGCAAGGTTTGCAGATGTGAAAGGCCAAACGCGACAGGGTGTGCACCACACAGCGGATTCCTGCGGTCCTGCCCGGCAGCAGGGATCGGGACGTCTTGCTGTCCCGCGTGCTGCCAGGCAGGTCGCGGATACCCAGGCCGCAACGGCTTGGGGCAGATATCACTTACGAACGTTTGCGTCGGCACAACGGCCCGGCGGCACCGAGGCCAAGAAGACCCAACAACACCGCACCCGGAACGGGAACCATCGCAACGTGAAGCCCGGAGGCAACCCAGTTCGCGGTCTGTCCGTCAAGGACGCCCGTCCCTACGAGCGCGTCGAAATCCGGGAAAGCATCGCCATGAAGAACCGCGTTCTCTGCGACGACACTCAGAACAATAACCCCGGTATTGTCATCGCCCTTCTGAATGGTGAAATCCAGCCAGATATTCTCGGCATCGGCGATGTCGGTATAACCCCATTGCGAAAGATCGGCAAGAGTCGCCTTGAGGTAATCCGTCCCTGCCATGTCTTTGGCGTCGAGGTGGTAATAGTCGGCGCCGCCGGTGGAGAACTGCAGCGTGTGAGCCGCGATCTCGAGGGCGAACGGGGTGTTGGGATTGCTTTCGAGCAATCCCAGAATATTGTCCGGATCGCTGTACTGAAAGACGCCATAAACGGCGAAGTTGCCTGAAACGGGATTGTCAATTCCGTCGCCGCCGATGGACTGGACACCGAGATAGCCGTCACCGGTAAGGGTGTCATAGAACGATGTACCTGAGACGACGACGTTGGCTAATGGGTCGCTTTTGTAGCTGACTGCGCCATGGTCGATACCGGTAAAGGGAATAAGTTCCCAGGTGAGATCGGCGGAAGCGACGGCGCAGACGGCCAGCGAGGCCAACAGGGGTAGAATGAATCTTCTCATGACATCTCCTCC
Source organism: Phycisphaerae bacterium (assembly GCA_016935885.1). The sequence continues at coordinate 3,433 of JAFGQA010000111.1, forward strand.
TAACTTAGACAGGACACCGCAGACGCTGGGAGGACCCAGCAACGCAACAAACTCGGATCGCACCCGCACCTGGTGCGTTCTTACCGCGTGGATCGCCCTCCTTGGCCTCTGCTCGAGAGATACACCTGAATCATACAAGGAATAGGATGATTTGTCAAGTTTAAGGCTCTATTTTCGTAGGAGAAGGCGTGCGGACGGTGGGGTTCCAGAGGTCCTATTGGACCGATAGGGCCTCTGGAAATTTTGCGCTTGCCAGAGGGGCGACAAAATTGTACCTTCAGCGTTTAGTTCTACAATTTTGTTGGCCCTTGGGGTCCGGGATCGGAGTGTATGGCAAAGACAAGGCATGCGGCGGAAGTGCAGCTTCTCAGCGACGTGGCGCGGGCGTTCGCCGAATCGCTGGATCTGGATGCGACGCTCCAGAGCATCCTAAAGTCGCTCGACACGCATCTGAAGCTGCAGCGCGGGACCATCAGTCTGCTGGACGCCGAGACGGAGAAACTGGAGATCAAGGTGGCGCACGGGCTCAGCGCCAAGTCGATGACGCTGGGCAGCTACCGGGTGGGCGAGGGGGTCACCGGCCGGGTCGTGGAGACGGGCGAGGAGATCGTGGTGCCCGATATCGCCAAGGACCCCCGCTTCCTGCACAAGACGAGGGCCCGCAAGTCGGTCAGCGGCAAGCGGATCGCTTTTTTCTGCGTGCCGATCCGGCTCGACGGTGTCACCGTCGGGGCCCTGAGCGTCGACCGGCAGGCCGAGCGCTCGGACGATTTTGAGGCCAACGTCCGGCTGCTCAATATCATCGCGACCATGGTGGCCCAGGCGATCAAGCTCAACAAGCTGGTCGAGTCGGAACGTAAACTGCTGCAAGACGAGAACGTGCGGCTGCGACGCGAGCTGAAGAGCCGCTTCGACATGGACAACATGGTGGGAACGAGCAACGCGATGCAGGGAGTCTATCGGCTGGTCGAGCAGGTGGCCGAGAGCACCGCGACCGTGCTGATCCGCGGCGAAAGCGGCACCGGCAAAGACCTCGTCGCCCACGCGGTGCACTACAACAGCCCCCGCGCCGAGAAGCCGTTTATCAAGGTCAACTGCACCGCGATGCCCGAGACCCTGCTGGAAAGCGAGCTGTTCGGCCACGAGAAAGGCGCCTTTACCGGGGCGGTCGAGCGGAAGATCGGGCGCTTCGAGCGGGCCCACGGCGGGACGATTTTTCTCGACGAGATCGGCGACTTTCCCACCAGTCTCCAGGTCAAGCTGCTGCGCGTCATTCAGTTCAAGGAGTTCGAGCGGGTCGGCGGGATTGAGACGATCAAGACGAACGTCCGCATCATTGTCGCGACACACAAGGACCTCGAGACGCTGATCTCCGAAGACCTCTTCCGCGAGGACCTCTATTACCGCATCAATGTGTTTCCGATCTACCTGCCGCCCTTGCGGGAGCGCAAGGACGACATCATGCTCCTGGCCGACCACTTCCTCGAGCACTTCGCCCGCGAGAACAGCAAGCGGATTCATCGTATCTCGACGCCGGCGATCGACATGCTGACGCACTACCACTGGCCGGGCAACATCCGCGAACTGGAGAATTGCATCGAGCGCGCGGTGCTGCTGTGCCAGGACGACGTGATCCGCAGCGAACATCTGCCGCCGTCGTTGCAGATGGCTACGCGCAACGAACAGACGGCCCGGCCGTCACTGACGGAGATCATCGCCAACAAGGAACGGGAACTGATCGTCGACGCGTTGAAGAAATCCGACGGCCATCAGCGCCTCGCGGCCACCGAGCTGGGCATCACCGAGCGCATCCTCGGCTACAAGATCAAGAAATACAGCATCCACCCCAAGTACCTCTAGCGCCGCGCGTCACGGGCCAAAGGTCACGGGCCACGACCAGTAGTCCTCGAACTTGCGCAGCCATGGTGGCCAGTCTTGGGGCAAAACGCCGCCCGCCTCGGTCCAGGGCCCAGCCGTGTCGCATTCGTCATGCCAGGGCAGAGTCCAGAGTTCCTTGAGGCCCACCGCGCGGATCGACCACTCGAGAAACAGCACGTTGACACTGACCTGGTGACGCATGATGCAGGCCGGCTTCAAGTGATCGCGGCCGCCGCGATAGACCCAGCAGCCGCCGTCGTATTCCGGCGGCTGGTCGAAGTGCGCCGGCGAGATCTTCTCGGAGACGGAATCGAAGACGACCGGATAGCGGGCCAGACCGGTGAAACCGTCGTACGACCGGCCGCTGAGGCAGCGATTGAATCCATAACTGTCGAACGGCGGCCGACAGTCCGTATCCGAGGTGGCCAGGTCCGACCAGTCCGTGATCACCGGCGGTCGCGGCGCCGCTGTTGTCGAACACATAAGCAGAGAAGGCCAAAATGGAAATGGCCGCGAGCAATTCGATCAGACCAGACGCGGTATGCGGTGCACACCCGACGGGGCCACCATCACCGAGCCCTGCGGGCTTGAGGCTGCCACCCGCAGCCACGCCAAGGCGTCAATAGTCCTTGAATCGGCGCATCCACTGCGGCCAATCCTCGGGCAGGACTCCGCCGGCCTTCGTCCACGGCCCGGCCGTGTCGTATTGACGATACCATTTGAGCGTCCAGAGTTCCTTGAGCCCGACCCTGCGAGCCGAGCCGTCCAGGAAGGCCACGTTGACCGTACCGCCCCCGTGGCGGTCGAAGCAGGCGCGTTTGATCGTGTTGTGGAAAGGCTCCCACGGGTTGTCGGAGCCGGTGATGGTGAAGTCTTCCTCGTAAGCGGGAGGTTCGTCGGTCTCCCAGGGGCATGCGCCGGTGATGGCGCAATCGAACAGAAAAGGGATGTCGCCGGGGCTTCTCAGCGTGGCCCGTGTCCAGCGTTTGCGGGCATAGGCGCCGAAGGCCTCCGCTTCTGCCTCGCTGACGCCCGCTGTACGGTATTTCTCGAGGGTTTGATCGCCAACGTATTCATTCGTGCCGTAGCTGCAACCAAAGAGCGACCAACCGCTCGCGGAGCCCTCGTCGCGCATGTACTGCCACCATGCCGCGAACGTCCCGCCGAAGCCACTTCCTGTCCAGCTCTGCCTGGTCGCGGCGCCGCTGACCTGCGGAGCCGGGCCCGCACCATTCTTGCTGGCCGCCGGGCATAGGAACGAGGCCTTCTGGAACTCGTCGGCATAACCGTAGATCTCCGGACCGAAATGCCAGATCTGTGGCGTGTACATCAGTCGACCGTCGTGTTCGCCGGAATACACGGTGGACAAGATCCCCCATTGCCGGGTGGTGTTCTGGCAGACGACGGCCTGCGCCCGTTTCTTGGCCCTTTGCAGGGCCGGCAGCAGCAGCGCCATCAGCAGCACGATGACCGAGATCACGACCAGCAATTCGATCAGGGTGAAGGCCTTCTTGCGCTTGTCATCCTGAGGCGCAGCCGAAGGATGACACCAGGCCGAATGGAATCTGGCGCACCGTTTTGGACATCCTCCCCATCTCATTTCTCAGTAGTCCTTGAACTTGTGCATCCACGCCGGCCAATCCTCGGGCAAGACGCCACCGGCCTTGGTCCACGGTCCGGCCGTATCGTAATCGTGGTGCCATTTGAGGGTCCACAATTCCTTGACCCCGACTTTGCGTATGGCACCGTCCAGGAAAACTGTATTGACTCCCTCCTGGTGCCGATTGATGGCCAGAGCCGTTGCATAGATGGAAACGCTTGCCTCGAAATCACAATCCTCATAAGGCGGCGGCTCCTCACTGCAGCCATCGTTCAAGGCGGTCCGACTCACCCGACAATCGAAGAACGTCGGGAGATCCGCCGGTGCGACCTTCCCAAGTTGGAATCGCTCGCGCGTATTGGTCCAAAAGTCACAAAGGAAGTTGTTCGTCGCATAGCTACCAGCGTATGTCGCATGCGACACACGCATGACCGCCTTTGCTTCTCCGTCGCAGTCAAACCGCCAGGCCACGAACGTGGTGCCGGCAGCGACTTCTTTTCCACGGGTATGGAACGTGCCCGGCGGCACCGCTGTCGGCGTACTCGGACACAACATGGCATCCCGAAGGTCAGAGCCGCTATAGACTTCCATATGGCAGGCCCAGGGAACGTGATAGTAGGACAGATCCTCTTGCCCCTCGTCCCACGTGGAGTAAGTGCCGTCTGGGAAACGCCCGTCATGCTCGTTCTGATAGGCGGCGAACATGATCGACCAGTTACGTTCGCGGCTCTGGCAGACCACGGCCCGCGCCTGCTTCCGCGCCCGCGACAGTACCGGAAACAACAGCGCCATCAGCAATACAATGATCGAAATTACAACCAGTAATTCGATCAGTGTGAACGCCCTTCCGTTTCTCACGGTTCGGCTTCCCTTATTCCTGACCCGTGGAACCATCCCCAAGGCCTGCGGCCTTGAGGCTGCCACCCGCCTTGTCTCTAACCAGTGGAACCATCGCCAAGCCTTGCGGCTTGACGCTGCCACCCGATGCAAATCC
>JAFGQA010000112.1 GCA_016935885.1 Phycisphaerae bacterium
AGGCCGATACAGACGCCGCCCCGAATGCAGATCCCGCCCAAGCCAAGACGGGAACCCCAAAGACCCCCACGGCCCGAGCAGCCCGCACAGGCACAGACCAGCAGAGAGACCGCCGGATTCACGCGCCCACATCGAACCGAGTCCCAGCAGTCCAAAGACGCCCGCGACCTCCTCGCCCTGCCGCTCGACCGAGACGACCTCCGCCGAGCGATCATCCTGGCCGAGATCCTCGGCCCACCCGTATCCGAGCGCGACCCGCGATGAGTCGCTGCGACGGGCAGGTAGTCAGAAGATCAAGGACTCCCCCGCCGACCCTGGAAACCATACCGGAACCATCACGAATGCCAGGAATGCCCCAGACAGGCTTGCGACGCGATGACTCTGAATGTATACTTCATGTGTACATATAGGGGTCCGAAGCCATGAAGGCGTCCTTCGTCGATCTGAGGAAGAAATCCCGCGAGATCATTCGTGCCCTGGACCGCAACGAGCACGTCACCGTGCTCTACCGCGGCCGGCCCAAGGCAATCATGCGGCCCATCGCCCACCAGGGCGAGCACCCCGGTGTCAAGACAGTCGACCACGCCGCATTCGGCCTATGGAAGGACCGTCAAGATCTAAGAGACGTGCCCTCACACGTTCGAAAGCTCCGCCAGGGACGCTTCCGTGATCTTTGATACCGATGTGCTGATCTGGGTCCTGCGAGGCAACGCCAGGGCTGCCAAGGCCGTCGATGCCTCCGCTGCCAGGTCCATCTCCGTCGTCACCTACATGGAACTCCTCCAAGGTGCCCGCAACAAACGAGAGATCAAGGCCATCAAAGGCTTCCTCACCGACCTGCGGTTCCAGACCCTCCCGCTCACCGAAAACGTCGGCCATCGCGCCTCCATCTACATGGAGGAATACGGGCTCACTGTAGATATGAGCATGCCAGACGCCCTGATCGCCGCGACCGCCGTCGAGAACCACGAACTGCTGCTCACCGGCAACCAGAAGCACTACAAGTCGGTCAACGAACTGGAGCTGCGAGTCTGCAAGCCGTAACCCCCCTGACCACAAGAACACCCCCACACCCCACCAACGCACACCGCTCACATCGATCTCCCCACCAGTGGTACGCCGACCCCCTTATTCCTCGAATGACCTCCGCAACAGATACAAAACGCCGCGCATCACGTGTCACAGGGCATCCGCCCCGGCCTTCCCGCTCATGCACCATGCCCTCGACAGCCGGAAAAACGGCGCATTTCGGTGCATTGTGGTGCATGACTGACCATTTCCCATCTACTGAGTCGCCCTTGGGGCGGCCGCGGCAGCTCGAATTCCTGAGTCCCGCCGAAAACGCCGCCCCTGTCAACCCCTTGACGACCGGCACGCGCGCGCACAGAGTTGACACCCGGCACGTCCGCGATACGTTCGCGTCAAGATCTGCGGAGGAGTCTTCTCATGCGACAAGCCATCAAGTGGTTCTGGAGCCGCGGAATTGTCTCCACCTTCCTGGCCGGCTTCTTCCTCGTCCTGCCCGTCTTCATCACCATCGGCATCATGACCTGGCTGGCCGACAACCTCCAGGCATGGCTGGGCACCGACAGCTCCGTCGGCAAGGCCCTCCACTCCCTCGGGCTGCAGTTCGTCACCGACGAGAAGGTTGCCATCGTCGTTGGATGGGCGATCATCCTCATCGCCATCTGGCTCCTGGGCGCCCTCGGAAGATCGGTCGTCCTGTACAAGATCACGGCCGCCATCGAGGCCACTATCAACCGCGTCCCGCTCATAGGCAGCATCTACAGACCCGTCTCGCAGGTCGTCGAGCTGCTCAAGAAGGACGACAAGGCGGGGATCAAAGGCATGCACGTCGTCTACTGCGACTTCGGACACGATCGCGGCGGCGGCTTCCTCGGGCTCCAGGCCTCCAAGAACGCCTACCGATTCGGCGAGACCGTCTGCTACCTGATCTATATCCCCATGTCTCCGCTGCCCATGTCCGGCGGCATCGTCTTCGTCCCGGTCCAGTCGGTCCGCGCCGTCGAAATGGAGGTGGACGACCTCTTCCAAATCTACCTCTCCCTCGGCGTGCTAACCTCCAAGGTCGTCCCGGCGCGATACAACGCCGCCGTGCCGGCAGCGTGATTCTGCGCCGATGGAATGCCCCCGAGAAGGCGCATCGACAGGCATGCCGCCCAATCTCACGCCCGGACCGCGTAGCCCCAGAGATAGGTCCCACACAGAAAGAAATTCAGTGGAAGATTCATCAAGCCCCGGGTCAGCGCCCAGAGCCGCCCCGGCGCTTGCCGCCCCCCCTCGGAAATGCCCCGCTCGAACGCTTGGTAGTCAAACGGCCGTCCCCGCGAAAGGAAGTCCTGATACTCGAGGTGGTCCGATCGCAGCGCGACCCGCTCGAAGCCCGCGCGGCCCAGCATCTCCTCGAGCGTGGCGGGAGTGAAGTAGTTCAGATGCCCCAGCGGCTCGTTGTAGGCGAATCGCGAGACGCCCAGCCGGATCGTCAGCGAAGCGTAGTTCGGCACATGAACGTAGAGAACACCGCCGGGCCGGAGCAGCCTCGCCAACTCGGCAAGCTCCTCGAGCGGACGCTGCAGGTGCTCGAGCACGTCCTGGGCATAGACGGCGTCGAACCGACCGTCCGCCCAGTCCATGTCGCCGAGCGTACCGACGTGCAGCGGAAAACTCCGCTTGGGCTGGAGTTCACGAATCCAGGCGCCGACGTCGATCGCCTCGACCTCCCAACCGTCCTCGGCGGCGAGCTGACCGACCAACGCCGGTCCGCAACCGTATTCCAGCAGTCGGCCCTTGCCCACTGTTCGCGCCATCCGAGCCAGCACCCTCGACCAACGCCTGCGATCCCGCTCGCCGAACCACGTCTCGTAGAACTCGACCTTGTCCGGACGCCCGCCGATGAGCTCCGCCAGCCCCTCCTCGGCGTTGTAGCCGGCGGCCAGAGCCTCGGGCGTCGGCTGTGGATTCGCGAAGACCATCCGACAGTCGCGGCAACGGACGAGCCGAAACCCCCGGACCTCGCGCTCGCCGCGGTGGTCAGTGCCCGCGCAAAGCGGACAGGGCACCGAGCACAGGTCAATCGAGTCGGCGGAACCGGCCGGATGGGTCATGAGCGTATTCTACGGCATGTGATGGGAGATGTCTGTCGGCAACGACGTCCACCTAGCGATCCGCGCGATGCCGGATTCGCGCCCCGTCGTGCTCGTCGTACCACCGGAAGCCGACGATCAGCAGAACCCCGATGACGACGACCAGGAGCGTCGTCAGACTGGGCAAGAAGGCAAGTGCGCCGTCGAGCGACCCGAGCGTCATCTCGCCGCTCAGCGACGACAGTCCGCCCCAGATCGCCTCGAGGCTGAACCCCTCAACAAGACCGCGAACGGCACCGGTCGCTCTCTCAGGCAGGTCGTGGAGCCGCTGAACGACGGACCCCGGTTGAATCGAGGCCGGCAGCCCGCCAACGGCCGTGATGAACTCGGAAAGCCAAACGCGAAGGTGTTGCCTAAGCGCATCGATCCCGAACCAGTACAGCCCCCCGCCGACGCCGACGATCAGACACCCCGCCAGAACGGCGACCTGCGCGGCGGCAAGGCGCGGCTTCTCCACGGCCACGGGCCGATCTGCCTTGACCTGTCGAACCCGCGCCATCACCCGCATCGAGAAATCCGAAAGACCGGCCGGCTCGGGAAGCCGCATCAACTCGCGATCCATCCCTCGCTGTTCGGCCAGGTACGCCGCGCAGTCCTCGCACGCGCCCGCGTGAGCCTGAATCCGACGCAACGCTTCACGCCCGCGCTCGCGGAGGGGTACGGCGTCAACGAACTCCCTGAACTCTCGACAATTCATGATCCGTCCCGATGCTCGTCATCCTGGCCCAACACCGATTGTAGCCCTCGTCGCGCCCGAAAGAGAAGCGTCTTGACAGTGCCCGAGGTCACGCCCAAAACCCGCGCGACCTCGCGAACCTCCAGCCCCTGCTGGTAATACAAAACGGTCACGGCCCGTTGCTGGCCGGGAAGCGATCGAACGGCCCGCCACAGCCGACGCGCCTGCTCGTCGGCCACTAGGCTGTCGAGCGGATCGCGCTCCTGCCGATCGAACCCGATCTCCTCACGAGCGTCTTGCTGGGCCTCGGCCTCCCGTTGCCGCTGCCGCCATCGCGTCTGGGCCAGCCGATACGAGATCTTGGCCAGCCACGGGAAGCACGGACGACGCAAATCGAACGTGTCGAGATACCGATACGCGCGCACAAAAACGTCCTGCGCCAGCTCCTCGGCGTCCGCCGCGTTCCGCATCAGGCTCAAGCAGAGACTCATGATCGGCGCCTTGAACAGCTCGACGAACTCGCCGAATGCCTCGGTATCGCCTGCTCGAACGGCGGCGATGGCCTTGGCGGCCTTCGCCTGCCTCAATACGCGGTCCCCGGCGCCCTCAGATACCCGTCTGCTCGGAGTCCGGTCTGGTGGACGACTCCCCAGTAATGCCATTGGGCTCCTCGAGGAGTTCCAGGCCCATCTTCAGCATCAGCAGCTTTCGGATGCCGTAGTACAATGAGAACAGGCCTGCGACTTCCATCAGCCAGCACACAAGCCCGATCGGCCAGACAATGGCGCCGGGAACAAACATCACGAATCCGCGCATCACCAGATCCAGCGCGTCCCGCTTCGCCGCGTCGGTTCGAGGTACGCTTCGCAGGTATGCGAACACCCCTCGGTATCCTGCGCGAATCACCCGTCCGCGCCATCGAAATAGCCAGATTGCCGTCACGACCGTCGCGATCAACATGAAGAGGACGGCCGCGCCTTTGTCTTGCTCAGCGGCTGCGAGCATGTGCGTATCTCCTCTTATCTCGGCGTCGGGCTTGCTGCGCCCGTTTGTGGCCCACGACAATGGTCACCACTCATCATCAAGTATCGTAGGCAAGCATCCAGGGTTGACAGCAAATCACCCGGTGGCACGAGTGGCGGTCGAGTTTGCTGGTGCTAACCTGTCCGATAAACTCGTGCTGTGCCGTCAATGCCCGTTTCGCTCAACAAAGGACCTCGCATGCCGGCACGCAAGCCAATCTCGCCGCTACTTCTTCCACTATTGATCGGCAATGTTCCGTCAATCGCTGAGATTTCCGGACAGTGGCCCCTTTATCGATATGATCTGGCGAGAACCGGCCGGTCGGCCTGCGTCGGGCAAATCGATAAGCCAAGAGTCTTGTGGCGCTAAAACGTGGCGTCCGTCACCAGCCGCGATGCTGGGCAATCTCGGCGATCATCTCGGCGACCGTCATATTGATCCGATCTTCCCGTCCGGTCAGCTCGCGCGCCCGGCATTCCAGCGACGCCATCTCCAGATAGAACGGGGTCCGGTCCAGAATAGGCTGTGAATCCCGGCTGGCGAGGCATTGCGCCGCCCGATGACATCCAGGTCGTAGCTCCCCGGCATTCCGTCCCTGCTTCAACGTCCAGGGCAGGCCATGAAGTCGGCAGATCAACGGACGATGCTCATACAGAGCACACTGACCCCCTTCATATAACGGACAGACGCCGGGACCGTCCCCATCCCCCTCGCCGGCGAGAGCCTGAGCCCGATCGATGAGCTGGCGACGAAGTCCCGGCGATGCCAACTCGAGGCCCCGACTCAAATGCAGCCATTCGACGACGGTGTGGTGATGGAAGTGGGTCAGGCAACAGGTGTCCTCGCAACCCTCGCAGACAAGCCCGATGGCCTCGGCCATGTCGGCATAGGCCCGATCCATCCGCCGGTAGAGCGCATCGAGTTGACGCAGGATGTCCTCGGTGTCCATGAGAGCCATTGTAGCACTCGATTGCCCCTCTCGTTTGACCAAGCGTATACTGCAGCCATGGTGAACAAGGAACTGGCCAGGCTCTTCAACGAGATCGCCGACTTGATGGAGATCAAAGGCGCCGACGCGTTCCGTATCAACAGCTACCGCCGGGCCGCTCGAGTCTTCAAGGACACCAACGCCGACCTCGCCGACCTCGCCCAACACGGCACGCTCACGAGCCTTTCCGGAGTCGGCAAGGGAACCGCCCAGCGCGTTGCACAGTACCTCGCCGAGGGCAAGATCGACGTTCATCAAGAGCTGCTACAGACGATACCCCCCGGCCTACCCGCCCTGCTCACTATCCCAGGCCTGGGACCCAAGAAGATCGCGCTGATGTGGAGAGAGGCAGGCGTCGAATCCCTGGATGGGTTGGAGGCCGCCATCGAGGCCGGCAAGCTTGAAGACCTCCCCGGCATGGGTGCCAAGACCGTCGAGAAGATCCGGCAAGGCATGGCGTTCCTCGCCAAGTCGAGCGGACGGACCCCGATCGGGCTGGCGCTGCCAGTCGCGCGAACCCTCGCCGAGGCCGTCGAGGCAATGCCGGACGTCGAGGCCGTGTCCCTGGCGGGATCGCTTCGCCGCGGACGGGAGACCGTCGGCGATGTCGATATCCTCTGCGGCAGCCCCGCGGGCAAGAAGGTCGTCAAAGCGTTTACCGCCAGACCCGAGGTGAGACAGGTCCTTGCGGACGGCGACACCAAGGGTTCGGTACTCGTGGACCTGCCTAACGGCAACCCCCTTCAGGTCGACCTTCGCGTCGTGGCCGGCGAGTCCTACGGGGCCGCGCTCCAGTATTTCACTGGGTCGAAAGAACACAACGTCCGCCTTCGTGAGCTGGCCATCAAGAAGGGACTCAAGCTCAACGAATACGGCCTGTTCAAGGGCGACAGGCATGTCGCCGGCCGCACGGAGAAGGAAGTCTACGAACGCCTGGGATTGCCCCTAATCCCGCCCGAGCTCAGAGAGGATCGAGGCGAGATCGAGGCAGGAAGCAAGCTCCCCAAGCTTGTCGAGCTGTCCGACATCCGTGGCGACCTTCATCTGCACTCACCGGCAAGCGACGGTCATGACTCCATCGAAGACTTGGCCGAAACGGCCAAGAAGCTCGGCTACGACTATATCGCCATCACGGACCACTCGAAGAGCCAGACCATCGCCAACGGCCTGTCGATCGAGGCGATGCTCGAACACATCGAGTCGATCCGCAAGGCAAATATGTCTATTACAGGGATCGCAATACTCGCATCAACAGAGGTGGACATCCTCTCCGATGGCAGCCTGGATTACCCTGACGAGTTGCTCGCCGAGTGCGACATCGTCATCGCGAGCATCCACAGCGGGCTTGGTCAGCCCCGAGCCAAGGCGACAGCCAGGACAATCAAAGCGATGGAATCGCCGCATGTCCATGTCATTGGACATCCCACAGGTCGGCTGCTCGGAAAACGCGAAGCCATGGACATCGACATCGCCGCAATCGTTCAAGCCGCCGTGGAGACAGGGACGGCCCTGGAGATTAATGCCTCCTGGCAGCGATTGGACCTCTGCGATATCCATATCCACCTGGCCGTTGAGGCTGGTGCCACACTGGCAATCTCCACTGATGCCCATAATAACACGCAAATGTCCGAAATGATGCCTTATGGGGTGTCGGTTGCCCGGCGAGGCTGGGCTACCCGTAAGCACATCCTGAACTCCCAGGCCCTGGCAAGTATCCACCGCTTCGTGGAAGCCAAACGGACATAGGACATTAGATGCCCGCATCAGACGTGAACGGACTCCGCAACCAACCGTGAAAGGATTAGTAGTCCAAATACGTTCCGGTAGCCATTACCATCTGGTACAATGTCCCCAGGCAATCATGTAGATTGACCTGGTGATGTCGGTATCCGTTAAGGGGAAAACACTTGGGGCAACTCACCGGATGTCCATGGCGAGACAACCGATGATCCTGACGGCTTGTGACGTCCCAATGATGCACAATGATGCACAATAATGTGCAACCTGCCAATGCATGGATCAGATTTCGCGAACCTAAGCGGATGATCAGTGTTGTAAAGCATTGATATTGCTCCTATTTTGTTTGTCATGGAAACACCATCCATTGGCACACTAGTTGCCCTTAACATTCTCATCGGGATCCGACAGGAAGCCGAAGCGACATTCCGCATCGAGGTGGCCTATAATCTTTCGATGCGAGCCAATGCCGATGGGTCCCGTACCCACGGACCGGAGTGGGCCCCGGTTTTGACGGCCTTGGAAGTTGAGTGAGTTGTCTCTGATTCAGGTGTTTAGGAGCAGGTATGTTTCGTAACAAGGCATCAACCTATGCCGTACTGGCGGTGCTGGAAATTGCCAAGCGCCGAGAGGCAGGCGCGACGACGGGCATCCAGGCCGGGGAAATCGCGGAAGTCTACGGGCTTCCGACAGCCTACGCGGCCAAGGTGATGAGCCAACTGGCTCGGTCTCGGATCCTCCGATCCGACCGAGGGCCCCGCGGCGGGTTCCAGTTGGTCCGTGACGCCAAGGAAATCACCATGCTAGAGGTCATCGAGGCCGTCAATGGCATCATCGACGGTCGGCAGGATGCCGAGCAGAGCGGCGCCCCGGCAGAGATCCAGTCCGGGCTGTCCGATGTCTTCGGCGCCGCAACCGACAAGGTCCGCGAGGTCCTTGGCGCGATGACGATCGGCAAGTTTGTCGAGGGATACTGCAGATCCTCGGCCGGTGCGAATGCGTAAGGGCGATGGGACCGTACGAAATCGCCGCTCCGTCGACCTGCCTAAGGGCATGGACCTCTGCGGCTTAGTCCCCAAATGGGATTGGCTGTTGGGTCTGGTGTCTCGGGTAAGGCTATGGTTGTCTGACGGGGCCTGATTCGTCCGCATTCGCGTTGTCGGCTGATACTGTCGAGTCGTACTACTCCTCGAGGGCGGAGCCGCTTCGCGAGCGGCTTCGCCCTCCCCCTTTGCGCCAAACAACCGTCTCGCCGGCCCCGACGCCCGGGGCGAACCTAAATCCCTCGCCTCCTGACGCCGATGTAGATGGATAGGCCGGCCTGCAGCCCGCGCATCAACACACCCGTGCGGCCGGCGTACCTGGGACGAAGCCATTGGGACATGGGGAGCAACCTGTTGAGAGATTCAGATGCAGGGAGTGCGGCCTGGAATGACCGGATGTACCGGTCTCACCGCACCCCGTACGAAGGCCTCGCCGGCATCATCGAAGCCGCTCGACTCCGTCGCATACGGAGGTGGTCTGAGCGGATGAGCCCAGCCCGCGCGCTGGATCTTGGCTGTGGAGAAGGCGTCCTGCTCAATACCTTCCCCCCCGACACCCGTGTGGTCGGCGTTGACATCAGCGGAGAGTCGCTGCAGCGCTGCAGGAAGCTCCATCCACGCCAATCTGTCCTGCAAGCGGACGCCTCCCAGAGACTGCCGTTTCCGGACCAGGCCTTCGACCTCGTCGTTTGCACCGAGGTCCTCGAACACGTCACGCACCCCGCCAACGTAGTCTCCGAGATGTGGCGCGTCTGCGGCCCGAACGGACGGGTCATCCTGACCGTGCCGATTGAGCGTCCAAAGCTCCTCGTCAAGCGGGCCTTGGGGCGACTGGGGCTGATGAGTCGGATCTTTCCCGGGATCGAATCGGGCTTCAGCGCCTGGCACCTGCAAGACTTCGATCTCCCATCGCTCCGCCGCCTACTTCGAGGGCGTTTCGAGATCCAGTCAAGACGGACAGTCTGGGGCCTTCACCGCTGCCTGCTCCTCAAACCCTACCACACCACCCAAGCAGTAGGTCGACTGTGCTCGAGTCCCCAAATGAGCCGGATTCCGGCGTCCGTCGGAGCCATCGGCTAACCGTGGGATGGGCGAGTCTCCCGCATTTACCATTCTCGGCAAACCCGGGGGCAGATGACCAACCGTTTGAATCCGCTAGACGTTGGAGTTATTCTCATCCGGTGAGGCAACGGGAAGTCAGAAGCTTCCAGGCAACAATGGTGCCAATGTAGGAGTGGTCCGCTATGGCCGGGATTCATGATACGACGCGGAGGAGCTTCCTTGCCCAAACGCTAGGCGTTGGGGCAGCGGCTCTCACGACGAATGCTCTTGCCGTAACTGGCGCCGAAAAGGGCTCCTCCGGGCCCGACAAGCAGGGCGAATGGGAGATCGGCTGCTACACTCGCTCGTGGGACCAGCACGACTACCGCGTGGCACTGGACGCGATCGCCGAAGCCGGCTTCAAGCATGCAGGGCTTATGACGACCAAGTCCAAATCACGGCTGGTCATCTCGACCGAAACGACCCCCGAGGAAGCTCACGGCGTCGCGGAGGAGCTCAAGAAGAGAGGACTGCGGGTCCCTTCGGTCTACGGAGGCGGAATACCCGTCCAACGCTCGACGAAGGAAGCCGTCGATGCGCTGAGGAAGCTCATCGACAACTGCGCCATCGTCAAGGCCAAAACGCTCCTGATGGGCGGCGTCGGCAACCCGAAGCAACAGAAGCCCTACTACGAGGCGATCAAGGAATGCTGCGACTATGCCGCTGAGAAGCGGCTGGGCATCACTCTGAAGCCCCACGGAGGCCTGAACTCGACCGGGCCCCAGTGCCGTCAGAGGATCGAGGAAGTGGGGCACAAGAATTTCCGTCTCTGGTACGACCCCGGCAACATCTACTACTACTCCGACGGAAAGCTCAATCCCGCCGACGACGCTC
>JAFGQA010000113.1 GCA_016935885.1 Phycisphaerae bacterium
CCTAGAAGACTCCTGAATAACCCCCATTTTGGGGGAATCGGCACCTTGACAAGTGAATCACGAGACCAATCCGACGGGTAATGAGCTACTTGCCGGTTGCCCAGCTCTGTTCCGAGGCCGTTTTAGTCCTGGAAGCTGACCTTTCCCGGCCTGTACTCTGCCGTTTCTTGCCTCTCTTTCTGTTCTACACGGCCACCCATCTCGTCTCTTGTGGCTGGAGACGGCTCAGGAGCATGTCGAGGTCAACCTTTTCCTTCTCTGCCAGGCAGAACAGGCGCCTCAGGTTCACAGCTGCTCCGGTCCATAGCCGCTGTAACTGCCGTTTTGGTTGGCCTACGTAACGGGTCTCACGGATACCGCACTGGGCCAGTTCGGCAATCTTGCGCTCCACGGTGGGGCGGAGTCGGTAGAGCAGGTCGAACTCTGCCGTTTGCTGACGAAGCCGCGCCGCTTGCAGGTAGGCTTCGTAGGCTCTGGTGCGAACGGTGCGTCCCATCTTCTTGCTGCGCACGCATCGCTCGAACAACGAGCAGGCTTCACAGGTCGCACGCGGGAAGGTGAACAGCCAGGTGTCTTGTCCATCCTCCTTTCCACCCGGCTGACCCGTGACGGTGTGACCCTGGGGACAGGTTGCCATGTGAGCCTCCAGGTCGATCTGGAACGCTGACTTGTGCACCTCTGGGTCGGAGGGCCGAGCCAATGGCGAGACCAGATCCACTTCATGGCCTGGATATTGGTCACAAGCCGCTCGGTTCTTGCCTGAGCCGTAGGCTCCATCGCCGATGGCCCGGTCCACAGTCACATCGGTCTGTTCTTCCACGCGCTTGATGATAGGCAGGAGATGAGCCCCATCGCTACCGGAGGCCGTCACGTCGGCGATGTCCAAGATCATCTCGCTGTGCTGGTCGGCGGACACGCTGACCTTGAAGCCATTGAACAGGTGCGCACTGCTCTTGCGTCCGTGTCGCATCTCCGGGTCCGTGATGCTGATGATCCGAGCCGTCGCCGTACCTTCCCCGATCTGTGCCTGGCCTTGATCGTCAACGACCAGGTCGTCGCCCAGGATCTTGGTCAAGAGCCAGCCCAGATAGCGGACCTCGTCATCGTCGATCTGCTCAACGGCAAGCGCCAGGACCGCCTCTGCATCCTCAAAGAGAACCTGAAGCTCGGCGGCCCGCTGTTGGGGGTCTGCCCAGTCAATATCCGCCTTGCGGTCCTGGTCCACGTAGCGTTCGAGCAGGGTTCGCGTCTGGGGAGAAAGGCCCTGACGCTTGTTCGGCAGGTGGAAACCTGCGGCCTTGAGCAGCTTGCGCATCCCTTTGCGCAGCAAGGTGTAGGTATCCTGTACGGCACCTGCTCCCTTGACGTCGGTCGTATCGGTGAGCAAAGTAAGCCGGTCGGGAATGAAGCCGGCTTCTCGGGCCACGGTGATGAATCGATCGAAGG
This sequence comes from Phycisphaerae bacterium, assembly GCA_016935885.1. The sequence goes on from JAFGQA010000113.1 coordinate 1,447, forward strand.
CATAGCGCTCTTGCTCATTCTCCAGGAGACGGTTGCGATACTTGGTCAGGCTGGTCGGGTGAAACCCAGGGAAATCAAGAGCTAGCTTCAGGGCCACTTTCCAGCGCATGTCGAACTTGGTCCGCGCCACAGCCTCTTCATCGGAAACGTTGTCGTAAAACTGCAGGAGCAACACACCGTTCATCAACGAAGGGGGTAGGCTCGGACGCCCATTATCTGGGCAGTACATCATAGCCAGGTCTTCGTCAGGAAAGAGTACGTCGCTGATCGCGGCCATCCGGCCGTAAAACGAGTCAGCCGGAACGCAATGCGGCAGGCTCTGTGCGTCGAAAAAGCTGAGCTGTGGGCTACGGCGTCCAAGCATGGCACCTACCTCGCGAGATTGGTCTAAGTAATGGCTATATTGTATCGTAACTGTCGTATATTGTCAATATCAACAAGTTGCATCTGGAGACTTTTTCAGCGGTCTCCTAGCACGGTGTCATCCGAGATTCCTGGCTCCATTTCGGCGATATACCGCACTGCATGACCGTCCTGTCTCAGGCGATCCACAATCTGGCGATCTACGCTCTCGTCGGCCAGGAGATTCACCCAACGGCCTCGGCAACTGGATAAATCACGTCGGCACGCAACACCTCTTTCGCAAAGGCCAGGGCGGCCTGAATGGCCTCACGGGTCAGTCGGGGATGCGCGTCGAGAATCTGTTCAACGGTCTCGCCCGCAGCCAGCTTCTCCAATATCAGCTCGACGGTGATGCGCGTCCCGGTGACGACGGGTTTGCCCATCATCACGTTTGGATCCGACACAATCCATTGCTCTCGCATCTCTACCTCCAGATCAGAACGCTGGATTCAGTGTATCACGCTCCATCCGAACGTCAAGTCTCGACGCGCGAACGCTAGTTTCGTCAGATCGCCCACTTCGCGCGGTACGTCCGCACCGGGGAGGCGCCCCTCACCGACGGGCGCTCGCAGCGCAGGCCGCTGGAGATCGTGCTCGCTGCCTACCGAACCATGGAGACGGGACTGCCGATCATACTGGAACCGTACAACTGAGGGACCGGAGAGGGCAGCGAAGCCGAGGGCGAACGCGGGCGTCCCACCGATCACCGCATCGCGTACAGGACGGCGTGCGCTCGCCCCGTCCCAGGGCAGATGTCGCGCGCTCAGTCGACGTGAAAGACCTCTTCCATCTCGGCCCACCATTCGCCTGGCTGCCGGCTCGCCAGCGGCTCCTGCATCGGATTCATGATACGCCACCACGCCTGCGTCTTGGGGTCGGCCGCCATCCGGGCCATATCGCCCTCGAAGTCATCGCCGACGTACTCGAAGGTGGCAAAGAGGAGGCCGTCTTTGTGGAATATCGTGTAATTGCGGATGTTGCACGCCGCGATCATGTCCAGCACCTCGGGCCAGACGTCGGCATGATAGGCTGCGTACTCCCGAAGCTTGCCGGCGACGATCCCGATCACCTGTCCGTGTCGCTCCACGTTCGCTCCCTCCCCGGTTCCCACACCGGCGCTCGCGCCGCTCGCTCGCCACACCTTACGGCCTCGACTCAGAATCCCTCGTGCGCCGCCACGAACATGGCTTCCACGTTGGCCGGCGGCGTATCGGGCAGGATCGCCTCGTGGCTGGGCGAGACGATCAACCCCGTCGGAAAGATGCTCACGAGCTCGCGCACCTTCTCCCGCACATCCTCGGGCGTCCCCCAGACGAGCAGGTTCTGTGCATCCACGCCGCCGCAGAACGCCACGCGCTCGCCGAAATCCGCCTGCAGTCCG
>JAFGQA010000114.1 GCA_016935885.1 Phycisphaerae bacterium
CCCACGGGGGCGGGTCGTTCATTACCCGTGAGAACAGGCTCGAATGGACGCCCACGGGTAAGCTCCGCCGCCGCTGGCGGCTCCGCTTACCCATGCCACCCCGCTATACACGTGCCGCGCCCTGGCTCTACAGCGGCGATCGTGGCAGGTCCCCGCCCGATAACACTTCGCGCAATGCCAACGCAGCTACCTCGGGAGGCACCTCGTTGATGCACATGCCTGTGCCGACCTCGAAGCCTGCCGGCGTCGTCACCCGTGGCGTTACCTGCGCGAACCACCGGTGGACTTCCCGGCCTCGCTGCCATTTCGGGCTGCTGTGGATGACAAGGTGGTAGGCTGGATCGGTCAGGAGTTGGCGCAGACGCAGAAGCACATCCCGCAGGATCGTTGCGAACAGGGCCGTGTGGTTGTCGGGCAAATCTCCGAACGTCGACGTGTGCTCGCGCGGGATGAGCCACAAACTGTACGGCAGCGGCGATGCCCACGGGGCGAGCGCGACGAACTCGTCGTTCGTCGCCACGATCCGCTCGCCAGCAGCCAACTCCTCCTCCAGAAGCACATCGAACATCGGCCGTCCCGTCTCCTGCGTGTACGACGCCTGCCGCTCGATCATCGTCTTCACTGCGGGCGGAATCACCGCGGAGGCGATGATCTGGAAGTGCGGATGCTCGATCGAAGCGCCCAAGCCCGGCCCGTGGTTCTTGAAGATGCAGACATGCTTCACGTCCCGGGCCTGCATCATCATGCGATGGCGGTGCCGCAGTGCCTGCACGATCAGCGTCGCCTGCTCGTCGTCTTGCAGGGCGAAGTGCCTGTCGTGCGCCGGCGACTCGATGACGACCTCGTGCATGCCGATGCCCGGCGTCGCCACGCGGAGCGCGGAAGGCTCCGTCGCCGTCGCCGTTTCCGTAGCCTCTGCTTCAGAAGCTGTCTCACCACCTCTGTGGCACCGCCGTCTCGGCGGTGACGACGAAGGCGAAACGCCTGTACTACGCTTCTGGGATAAGCCCGTCGCCGCTGCCCTCTCGACGGTCTCTGTATCGGGGCCGGTCTTGCGCGACGTGATCGACTCCGGCGTGGGCACGCCCTCGGCATCGATCCGCAAGGCGGGATACTTGTTTGGAACGACCCGCACACGCCAGCCTTCGCGATCGACCGTCCCATAGTCGTCGCGGACCGCATACACCTCCGGCGTCGTCTGCCGCTCGTTTCCGGGGCAGAACGGACAGTCCTTCACGTACTCCGCCGGCCGCGACCTCGGCCGCTCGGCGCTCAACTCCTGTGGCCGCTTCGCACGTTCCGGCGCGATGATGACCCATTCGCCGGTCAACGGATTCTGTCGAAACGCTGGCATCGGTGATGATTCCGCCAAACGGCAAGCCCCGCTTTCGCGGATCGAGTCTTCGCGCCGACGAGCGCACCCGGCCTCTCCCGCCAACGGCATTCCCCGCTCATCCTTCATACTTCATCCTTCGTCTTCCGTCTTTCGTCCCTCCTTCGCCGCCGTCGTCACCGCAGAGGCCAATTCGTCAAACTCGCACTCCGCGATCGTTCGCAGGTCGAACAGGATCGCGCCCTCGCGAATCCGCGGCAGGACGCTCGGGTCGCTCAGGCGTAGCCGCCGGGCGATCTCATCGAGCGACGTCCCCGATGCCGGCTGCCACCGAACCACCGCCGTGGCCAGTGGCCAGGCCGGCAGTGAACCGCCGCCCGCGAAACTCTCGTCCCGCGCCACCTCGAATGACTCATCGGGCATCGCCTTGCGCAGCAGCGACGCCAACGCCTCGGCCCGCGTCGTCAACGCCTCGACCAGCGCCGACAAGCTCGCCAGGAGCGGCACGTGCTGCTTGACAGTGTCCGGCGACTGGTACAACTCCAACGTCACCTCCAACGCCGCGATGGTCAGTTTGTCGATCCGCAACGCCCGGGCCATCGGGTCGTGCCGGAGCCTGTCGACGATTTCACGCCTGCCCAACAAGACGCCCGCCTGCGGCCCACCGAGCAGCTTGTCGCCGCTGAATGTCACCAGGTCGGCACCGCTCTTCAAGCTGGCCACGACGGTCGGTTCGTCAGCCGCGGCCCACAGGGCGTCGTCGAGCAAGGCGCCGCTTCCAAGGTCGTCAAACATCACCAGGCCGCGGTCGTGCGCCAACCTCGCCAATTCCTCCACGCCTGGCGACGCCGAAAAACCCACCACGCGATAGTTGCTCGTGTGCACGTGCATCAGCATCGCGGTCTGCCGGTCGATGGCCGCCTCGTAATCCCGGAGGTGCGTCTTGTTGGTCGTGCCCACCTCACGCAGGATCGCGCCGCCCGCCGTCATCACCTCCGGCAGCCGAAACGAGCCGCCGATCTCGATCAACTGCCCCCGCGACACGACGACCTCGCGGCCTTTGGCCAGCCCGTTCAGCGCGAGCATCGTCGCCGCGGCGTTGTTGTTCACGATCAACGCCGCCTCGGCCCCGGTCAACTGGCACAGTAGCCGCTCGGCGTACTGACCGCGCTGACCCCGCTTGCCGGTCTCCAGCACGATCTCCAGGCTGCAATAACCCCGGGCGACCCGGCCGATCCGCTCCACCGCCTCCTCCGACAGGGCGCTGCGTCCCAACCCCGTGTGCAGCACGACCCCCGTCGCGTTGATGACACGTGTCAACCGGTTGGCGCGCCGCGCAGTCGCCGCCGCGCGTGCTCGCGACAACACCGCCTCGATCTGGCAATCGGCCTCAGTGGCATTGCCGTCCAGTAACTGCCGTCGCAGGGATTCGACTGCTTCGCGCAGGGCATCGGCCACCGCCGCGTCAGGCAGGTCTCGCAGGCCCTCCGCCGACGCGGCCGCTCTCAGCAAGACTGTCATCGACGGTATCTTCGAAAGGCCCTGCCTGTCCGGCGCCATCATCGCTTGCTCTCCACATCCGGATTCCTGCAATGAGCAACCGGGAACCCTACTCTGCTGCGTTGTCCTTCGGCCCCCAATCCCCAGTCTCTAATACCGCGTTTCACAGGAAACGCGACTACGATTGCTGGACCGAGAATCCCTTCTCGGTCCTGAAGCCGGTGCCGAGAAAGGATCCTCGGCAGAACGTACAGTCGTTCTACTGGTGAAACGCCGTACTAGTCTCCAGTCTCCAGTCTCTAGTTTCTAGCTTCTAGCTTCTAGCAGCACCCGCTCGTCACCCACACGCCGTGTAAACTGAATCCGGTCGAGGTACTCCAACATAGGCTGCACCGCACGTCGGCTCAGCTTCAGCGCATCACGCACCTCCGCCAGCTTGAACGGCCGACCCTTGCCAAGTTCGGTAACCGTCTGCTTCAACCTGGCAATCGCCTCAACGGACATGTACTTCTGGGGCGCGATCATGTCCAGGCGTGGTTCACACTTGGCAAGGTCCTCCAACATCTTCGACCGCTGCTTCGACAGCTTGCTCGCGGTCTTCAGCGCTGGCCATGCCGGCGGATCAAACCCTGCTGCCGCGATCTCCGCCACCAGCTGCTCCAACAACGCCGCGTCCTCCGGCGACAGCGCCGGGCGAAACTCGTGGTGCGCCACGTACGGGCCACTCGTATGGATCAGGCCCGCGCCTTCCAACCGTGCGAGAATTGGCTTGCCACAGCCGCGGGCGCTGCGCTTGTCTGTCCAGCCGACAAACCGATCGCGGAGCACACCAGGCTCGGTCGGATTGGCGGCGTGATGGGCCTTCAAATACGCCAGCGCACGCTGCTCGATGGCGTCGATCGTCGCGTGATGAACACGCTCGCCGCCGATCGAGACCAGCACGTCTGCCTGCTCCAATCGCCTCTCGAGTCCCGCCACCTCCGCCGGCTCCACGCCGACCTCGCACGCCAGGCGTTCAGCCCGCCGCGATTCGAAGCCCGCCCGTCGTATCGCCTCGGTGTATCGCACAAACGCATCCGCCGATTCCGCACGCTCGAGCGCCTCGATCTCCTCGGGGTGGCTTGGCCGGAATCGCCGCGAGATCGGACGCACCACGTATCCGCCGCCGATCGTTGCCTGCGCGGTCTCGTTGCGAAGGATGAATCGCTGGCCGAACGACGCCACCACCGGCCGCGAGAAACGCAGTTGCGCCGGCGCCTCGGCGCCCGGCTCGATCTGGGACCCACCCGCGACGACCAACGCCGCGATCGCCTCGGACGTGCCCATGCACACGCGCGCCAAGCGGTGCGACGGGAATGGCTTCTGACGCCTCGCCAGCATTCGGACCTTGGCATCGACGTAACGAGCGGCCGTCAGATATCCCGGCGTCGCAAGCTCCATGCCACGTCCGATCTTCTCGCGATCGATGCCGGTCAGGTTCAACGCGGCCCGTTGACTCGCTCCGATGTCCTGAACCGTTCTGCCGTGCAACTGCACCTCGCGAACCTTGCACGACAGACCGGCCGGCTGGAGTTCCAGCGTCGCCCCCGCAGCGGTCTTGCCTTCCAACACCGAGCCGGTCACCACCGTTCCCCGGCCGCGAATCGCAAACACGCGGTCGATCGCCAAACGAAAGATCGAGCTTGCCTCCCGATGCGGCAGATCGGCCGCCAGTTCCCCAATCCACGCCCGAACCTCCTCCACACCCTGCCCTGTCTTCGTGGAGGTCGACACGATCGGCCAGTCGTGCAGCGTTGTCGCTCGCAGCAGCGACGCGATCTCCTCCTGTACCGCCTCAACCCGATCGGAATGGACGAGGTCCACCTTGCTAATCGCGACCAAGCCCGAACGCACGCCGAGCAAGTCGAGAATCTCCACGTGCTCCCGCGTCTGCGGCATGACACCATCGTCCGCCGCCACGAGCAACATGCCGAGGTCGATCCCCGTCGCACCGGCCACCATAGTCCGCACGAATCGCTCGTGGCCCGGCACGTCCACGATCTCGACGAGGGTCGACCCACCGCCCCCATCACGATCCGGGAAGCTCAAATGGGCAAAACCCAACTCGATGGTCATCCCCCGGGCCTGCTCCTCCGGCAGGCGATCGGGGTCCGTGCCCGTCAGCGCCTTTACCAGGGCGGATTTGCCGTGGTCGATATGACCGGCGGTGCCAAGGATGCAAAACTGCCGGCGGTCCGAAGTGGTTGCTGGGCTTTCCTCTGTACCACCAGTCATGCCGACATACTACCGCGGCTTGCCGTGTTCGGACAGCCTCGAACCTTCGGTCGCCAGGCACGACAACGCCGTCTTGTTCGCAGATCCTCGCCTGAAGCCCACGGATAGCAATCCGTGGGCGGGGCAAACCGTGGTTCCGACGCGGCCATCGACGTCCGGGCACCAAACCAGCGCCGTCACACCAGGATGGCACATGGAAAGCCGAGAAGCGGACCCTCCAACGATCACAGTAGGGCACACAGACGATTGGTGATCGAGGCTGTTGGTTCATCGGGTGAAACGCCCAGCCAGCGCGTCACGGTGAACTTGCGGAACCACGTTCGCTGGTGCTTGGCCAGGCGGCGAGTTTGGATCTTAATCTCCTCGATCGCGTCTCCCAGCGACATCTCGCCGCGGAGGTGGGCGAGGATCTGCGCGTAGCCCAACGCCTGGCGTGCCTGCTCGCCCAGGCCGCAGGGCTCGGCGAGCAGGGACCTGACTTCGTCCACGAGCCCAGCCTCGATCATGGCCTGGGCCCGCGCGTTGATGCGGCGCGAGTTGTCTTCTTTCTCGCGACGGATGCCGACGACCTTCGCCGGATACCGCATCGCGCTGGCCGACCACTGCCACTGCTGTTCGCTCAGCGGCCGTCCCGTCAAGTGCCAGACCTCCAGGGCCCTTTCGATGCGCTTGTAGTCGTTGGGATGGATGCGATCGGCTGATTGGGGATCGACGTTGGCCAGTTCGGCGTGGAGCGCCGCCTTGCCCTCTTGCTCGGCCCGCTGGCGCAGCCTGGCCCGCAACGATTCGTCAGCTGAGGGCCCGTCGAACATCCCGTACATCAAACCCATCAAGTACAGCGGCGTGCCGGCCACGGCCAGAACGCATCGGCGGCGCGATGTGATCTCGACAACGGTCCGGTCCGCCATCTCGACGAACCGGCCAACGCTGAACGACTCGGACGGCTCGGCGACGTCGATCAGATGATGCGGCACGGCAGCCAGTTCCGTGGGACTGGGCTTGGCGGTGCCTATGTTCATTCGCCGATAGACCTGCATTGAATCGATGCTGAGGATCTCGGCGTTCAGCCGCCGGGCCAGTTCCAGCGAGACGGCCGACTTGCCGCTGGCGGTGCAGCCCAGCAACAGGATGATTGAAGGCTGATCACGTTTCGGTGCCGTCATTCGTCTTGACCTGCGAAGGAAGCGGGCGGTAGCATGTCCTGCATGTGTCCCGCTTTGTCCGTCAGAGCCTGCCCGAATAACCGTGGCACCGGCGTCCCGCCGGTGAAAGCACAGGCTTCGGCGTCTGTACTACTAACGATTGGAATCTTCGCGTCTCGCGAAGAAGCCTGTGGCACCGGCGTCTCGCCGGTGGGGTCACGGGCGGGACGCCCGTGCCACAC
>JAFGQA010000115.1 GCA_016935885.1 Phycisphaerae bacterium
CCCACGGGGGCGGGTCGTTCATTACCCGTGAGAACAGGCTCGAATGGACGCCCACGGGTAAGCTCCGCCGCCGCTGGCGGCTCCGCTCACCCATGCGACTCCGCAAAAAGCGTACACGGACAAGCCGCCCGTTGCACCCACACTGCTCAGACATGAGCAGAGCCCGCGTAGGCCGTTCCACGTTTGAATATGGCGTTGGCCCGTATGTGCGGCGGAGTCGAGGGCGATCGAAACAGGCGCCGGGGACAGGCCCCCGATTCCACGTTTATTCGTCAATTGTCCCAGTGGCTCCTGGCCTCCAAACTCACAATCCATGCTGGAAGTTCGGCTGCCAAATAGTGCCGCCCAGGCCGTAGATCTGCCGCGTGTCGAAATAGCCATACCTGGCGTGTCCATCTGCAAAGCCGACGGACCAAGCCGACCATCTGCGATGCCAACCCTTGTCCTGCGGCGGCGCGCCGCCCCCAATGCCGTCCGTCGTGGGCCCGGCCCGCTGGGTGTGACTGTAGAAGCCCTGCTCGCACCACATGATGAGCTCCGATGCCTCGCCGCCGTCCATGTGCTTGGCGATCCTTCCGGGAAAACCACCGGGATTGAAGTCCCCCAATGTGAAGTTGCCGGATGGGAGCGTATACCCCTGCGCCCAGCGTGTGTTCAAGGTGTAGCTGCTGCCGTTCACCTGCCAGGAGCTGAGAGCCTCCGCCTCGCACGCTTCAGGGGCTTGGCTGATGAGGCCCACCGAGTGCGTGCGATCGCCCGGACAGACCCACAGTTCGATGGTCTCGTCGCCGCGAGCACCGGGGCTTGTGAAGTCGTTCAGCGGTCGAATGTCCGCTGGGTACTCCTGGTAATCGGTCGTGTAGCCACCCCACGGCTCCTTGACAGGGGCCTTGAATCCCCCGAAGACCCAAGGCGTAAAGAGGCTGATCCCGAATATCCCTCCTGGGCTGGCGAGGGTCCCACCGTAGGCAGGAAACTGATACCAGGGAATCAGCTTGGCGCCGCCCTGGTCGTCCATATACATGTTCGAGCCCTGGCCGATGCTACGAAGACTTGCGATGCACTTGGCTGCCTGGCCTTCGTTCCGCGCGCTGTGCAGGGCCGGCAGCAGGATCGCGATGAGCACGGCAATGATCGCGATCACCACCAGCAACTCTATCAGCGTAAACGCGCAGTGACCCGCCACCCTTGCGCAGGGTCTCCCTGTGCACGTATCCTCTCTCATGACTCCACCCTCTGACACCAGACTTCTCACAGAAGCCCGGTCCCCAGACATCCGGCCCGCATTGGTTACGGCCCCCTTACCGATGCCGGTCATTGAGGACAGTGCCGGACATCCGCAAAGAAACTATTGTACCTTGCCGTTACATAAAACACAAGGCAGCCGGGTCGACGGCGGTCCGTGACAGTTTAGGCCGGTGCCACTGGCAGCTTGCCTGCCAGTGTCTATGCCCCAGGTGTCCACAAGAGAGACCGCACGGGCGGGCAAGCCGCCTGTGGCATCCAGAATCGAATGCCGCCGGAAGTGTCACGGACCCGGTCGACTGTCACGAATTGACACGGCAATCACACGCTCGAATTCAAATGGGGATTACGCATCAATCCGGCACATAACCGAGCTTGCGATTGCCCTGACACACTGGAGGCGGCGCCTGTTGATGTATCGCAATGACGACGCCCATATCAACATCAAGACTGCGGCACCGGCGCCAGAGCCTTGTATCGAGCGCCGTCCGGCGGCCAACGTAGCGCCGTCGTGCTAAGTGAGAGGATTGTCCGGCGAGTCCTCGCCAGCCCCAAAGGACGCGGGGCCCCCGCCCACGTCGTCGGCTCCACCATCGGGCCCGGAACTTGGGCCGTCATCGGGATCCGCGGGAAGCCTGTGCATGCTCCACACGTCCTCATAGCGCGTCGGTCTGCGCCGGCCCGGCGCCAAGTACGCCCTGAACCGCCTTGAAAACACCACGATCGCGGTCGCGGAGACCAGCAGAATAATGAGCAACACGACGGCCCAGAACAACGTACGCGACCACCGCGCGACGACCGGATCAACCTGCTTGCCCGCGGGTTGTGTCGCCGAGTGGGCCGCGGTGTCGAACGATTGGGCGTAACCTGAAGCGGCTGCTCCATGCGTCACGGCAATAGCTGATAGCAGGATCACGACCGACCGCACGATCGCCCATCTCATTTGACGCGTGCATCGGCCTGCGTTTCCTGTCGGTCTGTTCACACGCCGCTCCGCGGTGTCGTCACGACCACAAATCATCTCGTGGCGAGCCGCGGTCGGTTGCGGCGAGCCTCTCGAGAAGGTCGCGCTGTTCGTCCGTGAGCTGCCGAGATGGCACGATCTTGATGACCGCGTAATGATCACCGCGCTGGCCGCCCTTCGGGCTCGGAACACCCAGCCCGGCCAGACGCAGCTTCGCCCCGCTCGCGGTGCCCGGCGGAATGGTGACCGTGCGAGTACCGTCGATCGTAGGGAGATCGACCTTCGCCCCGAGCGCGGCCTCCGCGATCGTGATGGGCACGTCGAGGTAGATGTCGTCGCCGCGACGCTCCAGGTACGGATGCGGCTGAACCGAGCAGGTCACATACAGATCACCAGCGGCGCGCCGGCGCGTGGCCGGCCGACCCTTTCCGCGCACCCGGATCCGCTGGCCGTCTCGGACACCAGGAGGAATCCGGACCGAGATCTCCTGAGGCCGGCCCCGGCCGATATCCAACCGCAACTCCAACGTTGTCCCCCGGATTGCCTGCTCGAACGTGAGCGAGACGGTATGTTCGACGTCCTGAGCGTGCGGAGGCTCCGCAGTGTGTACACGGGGCCCGGGCCCGCCGCTTTGGAAGAACTGGTCGAAGATCGACGCTCCGCCGCCGCTCGGCCCGGTCGAGAAGCCGAAGTCGAATAGGTCTTCCAGGTCACCGACGTCCATCGGCTGCCCGCGGGGTCCTGTCCGCGTCCAGGTCCCGCCGCCCTGGCCGAACCGCGAATCCACGCCGGCATGGCCAAACTGGTCGTAACGAGCACGCTTGTCCTTGTCGGTCAGGACGGCGTAGGCCTCCTGGATCTCCTTGAATTTGGTCTCGGCTTCCTCGTTGTCCTTGTTCTGATCGGGATGGTATTGCTTGGCCAGCCGCCGGTAGGCCCGCTTGATCTCCCCCGCGTCCGCGCTTCTTGATACGCCGAGGACGTCGTAGTAATCACGTTTGGCCATGTCGGGTCATCCGCGGCATTGCACGGCCGCCTCGTCGACGCCGAGCGTTCGCACGAGGAACGCCCATTGATCCGCGATCTCCTCTATGACCATCCAGGTCGGCTTGCCGGCGCCGTGGCCGGCCCGCGTCTCAATCCGAATCAGCACGGGAGCGTCGCCGGCCTGGGCTGCCTGCAACGCGGCGGCAAACTTGAAGCTGTGCGCCGGCACAACGCGGTCGTCGTGATCGGCCGTCGTGATCATCGTCGCCGGATAGCGCGTGCCTTTCTTCAGGTTGTGCAGCGGGGAATAGGCATAGATCGCCTCGAACTCCTCGGGATCATCGGGCGTGCCGTAGTCGGAAACCCAGGCGTGACCTATGGTGAACTTGTGGAACCTTAGCATGTCCATGACGCCGACGGCCGGCAATGCCGCACCGAACAAATCCGGCCGTTGCGTCATGCACGCGCCGACGAGCAGACCGCCGTTGCTCGCCCCCCCGATGGCCAGTTTTGCGGGCCGTGTGTACTTGTTGTCGATCAGCCACTCGGCCGCGGCAATGAAGTCGTCAAACACGTTCTGTTTGTTCAGCTTCCTGCCGGCATCGTGCCACGCCTTCCCGTATTCGCCGCCGCCGCGGATATTCGCCATGGCAAACACGCCGCCCATCTCCATCCACGCGAGGTTGGAGATGCTAAAATACGGCGTCAGCGAATAGTCGAAACCACCGTAGCCATACAGGTAGGTCGGGTTGCTGCCGTCGAGCTTCAGGCCCTTCTTGTGGGTAATAAACATCGGCACGCGGGTGCCGTCCTTGCTGGCGTAGAAAACCTGCTTGGATACGTAGTCGTCGGGGTCGTAGTCGACGTTGGGCCGCTTCCACAGCGTGCTCTCGCCAGTCACCATGTCGTAGCGATAGATGGTCGGCGGGGTGTTGAAACTGGTATAAACGTAGAATGTCTCCTTATCCTTCCGCTCGCCGCTGAAGCCGCCGGCGGAGCCCACGCCGGGGAAGTCCACATCGCGGACCGGCTTGCCGAGCAGGTTGTACATCTTGACCATCGTGTGGGCGTCTTTGAGGTACGAGGCGACAAACATATCGTTGACCGCGTTCACACCTTGAAGCGTCTCCTCCGCCTCGGCGATGATCTCCCGCCAGTTCTCGCGCTCTGGTTTGCGGATGTCAATGGCGATCACCCGGCCGCGCGGCGCGTCGGCGTCGGTCTTAAACCAGAAAACCGGCCCGTCGTTGTCGATGAACTCGTACTGGGCGTCGAACTCGTTCAGCAACTCCACCACTGGCGCGTCGCTGACGACCAGGCTTTTGTAGAACACGGCGTTGTTGTGCGTGTCGCTCTTTCCAACACCGATGATCAGAAATTGCCCATCGTCCGTGACCTCCCCGCCGAACATCCAGTCCTTCTCGTCAGGTCGATCGTAGATCAACTTGTCCTGTTCCTGCGGCGTGCCGAGCTTGTGATAAAAAAGCTTGTGGTAGTAGTTCTGGCTTTGGAGTGCCTGGCCTTCCTTGGGCTCGTCATAGCGGCTGTAGAAGAAGCCCTTGCCCGACTTGGCCCACGAAGCCCCGGAGAACTTGATCCACTTGAGGTGATCGGACAGATCCTCGGCGGTCTCCACGTTCCGAACGTGGTATTCCTGCCAGTCCGAGCCGGCCACCGAAACGCCGTACGCCAGCAGTTCGCCATCCTTGCTGACCGCCCCGCCAGCAAGCGCCACGGTGCCGTCCTCGGAGAACTTGTTCGGATCGAGCAGGACCCGCGCCTCGCCGTCGAGCGAGTCCGTGGTGTAAAGCACGTATTGGTTTTGCAGCCCGTCGTTCTTCATAAAGAAATACCGCGCGCCCTTCTTCGTGGGAGCGCTGTATTTCTCGTAATTCCAAAGCTTGGTCAGCCGAGCGTTGATCTTCTCCCGGGCGGGGATCGACTCGAGATAAGGAAACGTGACCGCATTCTGCGCCTTGACCCAGGCCGCGGTCTCCTCGGAGTTGTCGTCCTCCAGCCACCGATAGGGATCGGCGACCTCGACGCCGTGAAAGACATCAACCTGGTTCACCTGCTTCGTCTCCGGATACACTAGATTCTGCTGAGTTTGATGCGAGTCATGCGAGCAACTCGTACTTGCGACGGCAAAAGCCAGCGCGACGACGACAATACCAATACAACGCGGCGGCATGGTGGTCTCCTTCAAAGCACTCGTTTGTGTGTTTCCTGAACGGCGCCTCCTCGTGCGCCCCACAGGATAAACGACTCAGGCAGTATACCTTAACGGCCGCACCAGTGCACACATCCGGCCTCCTCGCGAAAACCCGCGGTCCCGTTTCCGATGGCGACTTGACGCCGGGCCACTGAGATGCGGCCTCCTCCCCGTCGATCCCGGCCCAGGCTTGCCTACGTGGGACGAACCGCGGAGAATACGAGCCTCGCCCAAGACTGCGGCACCAGTGCCGAAGCCGGTGTCTCATCACGGGAGGTCTTCGGACAGATTCTGAGACGGCAGCGCTATGTGATTCGTGGATCCTCGCCCGAAGCCCACGGACGTTGTGCGTGTTTGGCGGGGTGGCATAGGTAAGCAGGGCCGCCAGCGGCGGAGCTTACCCGTAGGCATCCATTCCAGGTTGTCTTCACCGGTAACGAGTGTGGGTGCCACTGGCGGCTTGCCCGCCAGTGCCCGCACACGTGACGGACGCACGGGCAGACAAGCTGCCCGTGGCACCCGTCGCTGGCAACTGTTCAAGCGTTACGCAGTCCAGCTTAGCGCTGTCGCACGAAGTGGATCGGCCTAGCAGCCTGTGGCAAAACTGTGGCACCGGCGTCTCGCCGGTGGTTTTCACGGTCAGGAACGGCTTTTCCGAACGGCTGTTCTC
>JAFGQA010000116.1 GCA_016935885.1 Phycisphaerae bacterium
ACCTCCCTTCTCTTCCTCTCCTCGCGTGCTGTCGGTCTGCCGCCACATCCGGGCTGAATTGCCCGCCACGCGACGGGCTCGTCGCCCGATGATGCCGGACGCCCGACTCCGTGTTGCAGGGACAAAGCCCTCTGATGCAGGCACGCCGTGTCCCGAAGGAGCCTGAACCAACGCGGTCTGTTCCGGCAAGCCTGATCAGAGGGCCCTTAGGTCATTCTGTGGACAAGAACGAGGTTGTCGCTTTGCTAACACCCAGAAGCTAAGAAGCCACACATCAGCGTCCTCTCCAGACCCGTCCGATGAGCCCTCCGTAAGAGCGATTGCCAATTCCCCTGCGATTCACGGCCCCGGACACGAGCGGCAGCGGGCCCTCCGGCAGCCAAGCCTGTAGCAATTCCCACTGCGGCCTGGCTGCCGAACGACGGCCCGACAGAAGTCTCATACGACTAATACTGGCCGGCGCTGATATCCGCGCCGCCAGCGACCTGCGTGCTGCCGCCAGGACCGCCGCCGACAGCATCATACAGGCTCACACCGATCCCTTGCACATTGGCGCTGCCGCCCCACGGGGTGAACGTCAACTGGGTCTGCACGCCCAGGAACGTCTGAAGACCGAGGGCCGAACCCTGCCCGCCGATCTTCGTGACATCCTGCGTCATTAAGGCACCGAGATCCTGCTCCTGATAGCCCACGGCGGGAACCTGCGTCTGGCCGGCCCAGCCGATCGCGTTCTGATCGACGTCGAACACGCCGGCCATGCCCACGGCCCCGGCGCTCTGAAGCAGCGCCGCTGTGGTGCCCTGGTACGCCGTCGTGTGCGTCGGTGCGATCGTACCGAGCTGCGAAAGATCCATCGTCAACGCGCTGATGTTGCCTGCGGCCCCGTCGCCGAGGACGGTCACGCCGTTGGTCCCGAGCAGAGCCCCACCTTGGTTCTGCACCAGGCCGAACGCCGGCGTCCCGGCCACCATGAGCAGCAGCAGCGCAACTGATACTGCAAATCCTTTGAACATCTTGCGAACTCCTTTTCTTGGGTTCCTCGATTGTCGTCACTTCGCCGGACGCCTCGATCCGATCGCGCCACGGAGACTCTGTCTCCGTCCGATCCGGCCGAAACCACCGGACACAGTGCAATGGGGAGCCCCGGGGCCCATTGCCCTGTCACGATCCGAAGGTCGCTTCAGGGCTCCCCGCCCATTCCTCGACAGACTCCGTCGTCTGACAGGTCCGCCCGATTTACAGGGCCTGCTGCGACTGAACCGTCTGCACGGTCATCGTGCCGCCGACCGAACCCTGCGCGCCGGGCTCGCCGTACAGCGTCGAGGTCTGCATCCCCATGATGGTCGCAGTCTCGGCCATCTGTCCGGAAGCGTTGTTCGCATTCTGATCGGCGTTCAGAACGACCGTGTGCAGCGCATCGCCGTAGCCGGCGCCGCCCGCCTTGCTCAGCACCTGACCGACGTCAAGGATCAGGTTCTGCGCCTGCGCCTTGGCGCCGACGCCCTCGGTCACCGCCTGCTCCTGCTGGTTGCTGATGAGGAGCTCCTGGAGCACGCCCACGTTGCCGCAGTAGCCCCAAGCGGTCGCGGCTTCGCCGACCGACGCGAACAGGTTCTGGCCGGCCAGCGTCCCGCACATGCCCGTGGCGCACTGCGAATTGTCAACGACCAGGTTCTGCTGCGAGCTGGCCTGCTGATCGCCCTGCAGAAGCTGCAGTGCATTGTTCAGACCGATTCCGGTGAACTGCTCGTGGAGCAACTGAGCGGAAGCGCCCGCGCCGATCACCAAGACGAACACCATCGAAGCTGCAATCACTTTCGACATTTTCAGACTCCTTCTATTCCGTGTTGTTCACTCCTTTTTGGACCGCCGACGACGTATCGGCGATCACAACACACGTGTACTGCCAAATCCCTTCGCCCGATCCTTGGGCCCGTCACCTCCTTTCCCCCCCCGGGATCTCTCAACCCAGACTTCCTGTCCACTGTTTCTCCGGAGACAATCATTCGCCACACCGTGGTCGATCGACTACGGAAACGCCATGCGATAGAGATCCTGGCTGACCTCCGCCCCTGTCACTCGGTCCGGCGTCGGTTCCGTCAACGGGACGTATTCTTCTTCCTCCATCTTGCTGGCCGCCGGGGGTTGAGTCGCCGCAACGGGCATTGCCGCCGCCTGCGGGGCCGTGCCGTTCGGGTTTGAGACGGCCGCCGCCACCTGCGGACGCACCCGGATCCGGTCGTACAGCGCCGCCGGAATCCGCCGACGGTCCAGCATCTCCGGGCAATACCGATAGCCCGTCGCGCTCATCACTGCCTCGCCTTTGCCCTCAGTCACGCCTTTCGTCCGCCCGCCCAGCAGACTCAGCGAGTAGTTCGTCTGGCTGTACCCGCCGCCGCCGCTGAGGCTTGTCGTCGCGCCGACGGTCACGCCCTTCATGCCGCCCGAGATCAGCAGGATGTCCACGTCCCACGGCAGGGCCTCGGCGACCGCCGCGTTGTAGACCTGGTCCCAGTTGCGATCGTGGTCGCCTTCGAGGCTCATGCGTCCCACGTAGGCGTAGCCCTCCTCTTCCAGCCGCAGCGGATCGATGTAGCTGTCGATGAACACCAGCAGCGGCTTGCCATCGGGCCGACGGTCGCGAATCAGCGAATTGGCGATGTCGAAACCCCGCCCGTGGTGCGACTTGTCCGGGCCGCCGAACAGCTTGCCGACCCCGTTGAGCACCCCGCCGAGCAGCTTGATCGGACCGGTGTACGGCAGCGACCGCAGGATGCCGCGAACCTCGCGCATGTCGTCCTCATTGGCCGGGTCGAACACACGCTCGTACACCCGGTCGTGCGACGTCGGACCGTTGGGGAAGTATGCCTTGATCGTCCCCCAGCCGCCGTGGTTCCACATCGGCAGGTACGGCGGATAGGTCGTCAGCGGTGGAACCCGTGACTTATAGTTCGAATTGGTCACCGGACTGAACAGCAGCACCGACGTCGAGCCGCTCGTCGCCCCCTCCGCGTACGATGACGCCGAACCGCCCCCCGCCCAGGCGACGGAATCCGAGGTCGCCGACGAAACGGCGTTGCCCCCGCCAATCGCCTGCGTGTTCTGGATCTGAGACGGATTGCTCTGCACCGCCGTGTTCATATAATACGTGTCGGTCGTGCCCTCCCCCGGTGCGGCCAAAGACATGAGCACAACGGCAATCAATACAGCACTGAGTCTTTTCATCATCGTTCTCCTTAACCATCACCCTTCTATCCGTATTCGGCGCAAACCGTCGGGGCACCCTCTGGACATTCGAGAGCCGGGCCCTCGTGTTTCCCAGACGTCCTGCTTGCGCAACATCGAACCATCACCCTGCGCGCGAGGCCATTGCCTCGCGCCGTCACTGGCGAAACACCCTCCAAGCGTTTCCGCGAGTGTCACCGGCCGTCACTTCCGTCACCGCGCGTTCGCGCAGCGGGGCCGATCGGCCCGGCCCGAGGGCATCGCCCTCGCGACCGTATTTCAAGAGAAGCACCCTCCAAGCGTTTCCGCGAGTGTCATCTCCTCCACCCGGCTCGTCGCAACGGCCGGGGCCTGTCTGCGTTCCGATGCTCACCCCCTTCCCGGCGGTCCTTCAGGGCGACGTGACGCGACCGTGACACGAACGGACGCAACGCCGCCGGACCCACACAACCATATCGGGATGAAAAAGCCGGCCTGCTGGCGCAACGCCAAACCACGGCGAGCGAGGATCGGGTCGTATGACCCTTGAGTGGGACGGGTTCCGGACCATCCTCCTACCGAAGGACATGCCGGCCGCTTTGAAATGAGCGGGGATAACAGTCCCTGTCCTTAGCACACGCACAGCATCCATGCTTCGTACCCTGTCAAACCCCGCACCGTTTGAACACAATACGAATGAGCTTACTGTTTTCGCCCAGTCTATGCTTATGGGACGTTTTGTCAAGAACAAAATCCCACTTCCACCCTTTTTTCCAACCGAATCCATGTCACCACCACTCGTCGCCCGTGACTCGTGCCCCGGCGGGTCGTGAAAGCGTAAATGCGTGAAGCGTGAAGCGTGAAGCGTATCGCGTACGCCGCACACCAACTCAACCGCCAACCCTCGTCGCCCGTCGCTCGCGGCGGCCCGTGGGAGCGTAAATGGGTAGAAGCGTAAATGCGTGGCGTGAAGCCCGAAGCGTCGTGCGTAGCGCGTGCACCGCACACCAACTCAACCGCCGACGCAATGTAGGATGGGCTTGAACCCATGCGGAAGGGGCCGAGTGTGAAGTGGCAAGTGTGAAGCGCTGGTCTGCGGCCTCCAGCCCACAGCCTCCGGCCGGAACACGTATCTCGTATCTCGCGGCTCGTATCTCGTAGGCCTCCGGCCCGTGGAACCGAAAACTGCCAACGGATAACTGACAACGGATAACTGACAACGGATGACCGCCAACTGGCAACCAGCAACCGTCGTTCGTAGTGGGCTCGTAGGAGCCTCGCCCCGGCGACTGCACGCCGACCAAGCGTGCGAGCGCCGAAGCGCTGATGCGGGACCTACGGTCGCCAGCCTCCGGCCTGACGTAGAAACGTGGATGCGCCGTAGGATGGGCTTGAGCCCATGCGGGTCCGCTCCACGTGATACGAGCGTCGAGCTGCGAGATTCAAGATATGCGGCCTTCGGCCGCCGCCCTTCCGCACAAACTCATCCTGCCCCGACCCAAGATCACGGCCCGGCCATTACTCTCGTAACGACTATCGAAAGGGCCGACCCCGAACCTGCCCGGTACACCAGCCGGTCGATCTCCGCATCCGTCGCGTCGATCTGGCGCTGATGCGCCTTCCTCTCATCCGGCGTCTTCTCCGGTGCTGGGGCCTTCCAGACCCTTGACCTGCTTGGGCAACTTCTTCTGCTCGGTCGCGAGGCGACGTTCCACCTTCTTCACATCTTCGCCCGGAGGCAGCCTTTCGGGCACGATGCCGCGATCCACGAGCAGACGGTGTACCTCTTCGTTGTTCCTTACGTGCTCGCCCGTTATCCTCGTTTCCGTACGCATATCGTTCTGCTTGACGTTGAAGTTGGTGATCTCGTTGGCGAAGTCTTTGGCCTTGATCGTGATGGTTGGGAGAAAGTCGGCCAACGGCCGGCGGGCGGGCACCGCGAGTTTCCGTTTCATGTCCTGCGTCGTGCGGCCACCAAATAGAGCTGTATCACCCTTGCTGCGAATCCGCGCAAAGCTCTCGCCATCGCCGAGCCGTTCGAAAATCACGCCGGAAAGCTCCTTCTCCGACCGGCTCAGTCGCCTTCTCGCACCGACCCGCTCAGCCTCGGCCAGACGCTTCTCAATGACCTCCTGCTTGCGAGTCTGGACGGCAAAATAGGTCTGCGCGAACGCGATCTGTTCCTTCGCAGGGTCCCCGTTCTGGGCGATAAGGTAGCAGGCGTATCGGCTCAGCGCGATATCATCGATGTCCCGCTTGGCACCCGAGCCCAGATCGACCATTTTGCGCGCGTGCGCAAAATGGTCCTTAGGATCATATCCCGAGTTCTGACAAGCCGTTATAGCCTTATCAATCACAGCCTCGAAGCTGCGCCAGTGGGCATAGCCGAGAAGCACCTGAAGGTCTCGCGCCAACCAGTACTCGACGCCCGCTTGCCCCTCCGAGTGCACCATCTGCGTGAGCGTCCGGCGAACCCATCTTTGCACCGAGGATGTCCGGCTATACTGTGCTTTCCATAAAGGAGGTGCAGTATGGCACAG
>JAFGQA010000117.1 GCA_016935885.1 Phycisphaerae bacterium
CGATCGGAACCGCGACCGTGAGGGAGCGGTCAGCGTTCACCCTTGAGGAACGTCGGCAAACCGGTCATCCCCGTCGGCCACAGGGGGGCGACGCTGCAACGAAGCGTCAATGGAGCATGCACGCTCAACCCTAAAACGCTCTAGGCAAGTGCCGCTGGCAGCTGGCCTGCCAGTGTGTCCATCACGTGTGCGGGCACTGGCGGGCAAGCCGCCAGTGGCACCCAGCGGGCAAGCCGCCCGTGGCACGCAGCGGAGAAGCCGCCCGTGTCACCCAGAATCGAATGCTACCGGGAGTGTCACGGACCTCACTCCAACGGCGTCACTTGGCCGTTTCGAATAGTGCCCAGGGCGACCGGGCGGTCGTTCTGGCCGGTGGGGTCCCACGTGATCGTTCCTGTGACGCCATCCCAAGGCGATAGTTCGCGTACAGCATCGCGGATCAGCACTCGATTGAGGCCGGCCCTACGAATGGCGGCGATCAGCAGGTTCATCGCATCATACATGTAGGCCGCCGTGTAATCCGGCTCGACGCCGAACTGCTCCTCAAACCGCTGGGCGAACCCGGCGGAGCGTTCACCAGCGGCCGACGGATCCCATAATAGCGGGAACGCGGCGCCTTCGCCGGAGCGACTGGCGAGTTCGGCAAACAGCCTGCGCCCCATCGCAGGGCCACCGAAGACCGGCAGCGTCAGTTTCTCCCGCCGCAGGGCGATCAGGAATCGTGCGGTGTCGCGTGATCCGGCGATCAGGGCCAGCGCGGTGGGGTTGGCTTGGCGGACGCCCTGCATCTGTCTGTCAAAGCGGGCTTCGCCCCCGCGGAACTCCAGATGCGCGATTGGAAACGCGCCACGTTCTTGAAGTTCCGACATCAGCTCCGCGGTGAACAGCCGCGAGTCGTGATCGATGCACGACGCTACGGCGAAGCGCCCGTCCCGGGCCCGCGATACCAGCGCGCGCGCCAGGGCCGGCGCTTGAAGGTGGTCACCCGGCGCGCACGAGAAGATCCACGGCACGTTGGCCAGGTTCGCGGTCTTGTCGGTGGCGACGGCACTGATGAAGGCCAAGCGGGCCTTGGCGACGACCTGCTCGACAAGGTGGGCCGAGGGGCCGTCGGGCGCCCCGGTGATGGCCCAGACGCCTTCATCGTAGACCAGGCGCGTGACGCCCGTGATCCCGGAGCCCCACGGGTTCTCCGACCAACTCGTCACCAGGCGAAAAGGACGCCCGCTGTAGCCGCCGTCCTCGTTGGCCTCGCCGACTGCCATCGTCGCGGCGCGCCACATCTGCCCAGCGGTGGCATGCTCGGGGTCGTCAGGGCCAAAATAGCCAATCTTCACTTCGTCGACCTCCTCGGGCGGTGGCACATCGCGACCGGGCCCGGCGTATCCGGCTATCTCCGAACGGGCGTCGAAAAAAGGCGGCTTTGGTTGCGTTCGCTCCGGCGTGGCGGATGTGTTGCCGCAGTGGGCATCTCGACTGTCCGCTGCACAACCTGCGGCAACCGTGCAGGCGGCGCAGCCTATCACAAGGCAGATCAGACGATCCGCACTACATGTCCGGCGTCCACGGTTGTTCTTCTTCATCGGACTGCTGATCCGCCTGACGGCAAAGCCGCGGGGCTGGTGGTCGGCACGAACGTAAACGGCTGATCCGCCTGCTTGCGGGCAGGTCCGCCAAACGGCGAGCCAGCAGGCCAGCCAAGCGGCACAATCGGTCATGTTGTTTTCGCGCAAGGCCTGACGCATTCTACCTGGTCTGCTTTGAACCGGAAGCCCCAAGGGCCCACACGTCAGCAGCGTGGGGGTCCGTGACAATTCAGGCTGGTGCCACTGGCAGCTTGCCTGCCAGCGTGGTGCGTGCCCAATGTGCCCGCCGAAGGGACCGCACGGACGGGCAAGCAGCCCGTGGCACCCAGAATCGAATGCCGCCGGAAGTGCCACGGACACGCGGCGTGGGCTTTGGGCCCTCCCCAGGACTACTGATGGCCCCCACTTGCCAAGCCGCCCTCGAACCCGTCTAATGCCGCTAACGCGGCTGCATGGCCCGATAACAGCGCCCTTTGATGCGCCCTCTCGCGCCGCGCGGGGCATGGCATGAAGCCCTGCCAGTTGGGCGGCCGATAGACCTCGTATCTCGTAACCCTAAGGAGTACGGAACATTGAGTACCGGAATTATCCACGTCCAAGCTCGTGAAGTCCTCGATTCCCGAGGCAATCCAACCGTCGAAGCGGTGGTCGTCTTGGAGGACGGATCCTACGGGCAGGCCATCGTGCCGAGCGGGGCCTCGACCGGCGAGCACGAGGCTGTTGAACTCCGCGACGGCGACCAGAAGCGCTACCTCGGCAAGGGCGTTCTCACCGCCGTCGAGAACGTCAACACGAAGATCGCAGAGGGTGTCATCGGCCTCGACGCCACCGACCAGGAACAAGTCGACGCCGCGATGATCGAGCTCGACGGCACGCCGAACAAAGCGAATCTCGGGGCGAATGCCATCTTGTCAGTATCGATGGCCACGGCACGGGCTGCCGCCGAGTCCTGTGGGCTCCCACTGTTTCGGTATCTCGGGGGGTGTCGGGCCAACGTTATGCCGGTGCCGATGATGAACATCCTGAACGGCGGCAAGCACGCCGACAGCACGGTGGACTTCCAAGAATTCATGATCCAGCCGTGGGGCGCGCCGAGCTTTCGCGAGGGTCTGCGCTGGGGTGTGGAGATCTTCCATGCTCTCAAGAAAGTCCTGAAGGGCAAGGGCTACAGCACGGCGGTCGGCGACGAGGGGGGCTATGCCCCCAGCCTCAAGTCGAACGACGAAGCCTTCGAGGTCATAGCTACGGCTGTCGAGAAAGCGGGCTACAGGCTCGGCGAGCAGGTCTTCTTCGCGCTGGACCCGGCGGCAAGCGAATTGGCCAATGAGGCCGGCGCGCCGGACAAGTACAAGTTCTTCAAGAGCAACCCGGATAAGGTGGTCGACGCCGAGGAGTTGGCCGACTACTGGGTTGAGAAGTGCAACCAGTGGCCGATCCGCAGCCTGGAGGACGGCCTGGCGGAGGACGATTGGGCCGGCTGGGTGAAGTTGAACAAGAAGCTCGGTGATCGCGTGCAGCTCGTTGGCGACGATCTGTTTGTCACCAACACCGAGCGACTGGCAACCGGCATCGAGAAGAAGGCGGCCAACAGCATCCTGATCAAGCTCAACCAGATCGGCACGTTGACCGAGACGTTCGCCGCCATCGACATGGCAGCTCGCGTGGGCTGGACGTCGGTCATCAGCCATCGCAGCGGCGAAACGGAGGACACGACCATTGCCGACGTTGCCGTCGCCACCAACGCCGGCCAGATCAAGACCGGCAGTGCGTCGCGGACCGACCGAATCGCCAAGTACAACCAACTCCTGCGGATCGAGGAGCACCTTGGTGTTCAAGCGATCTACGGCGGCGTGCAGATCGGAAGGCCCGGGTAAGCAGCCTTGTCGGAAGCAGTGAAGCATGACGATCGGCGCGATTGGGTGGATGAACCCAGCCCCGTGTCACCACTTGGCCACAAGTTGTTCTTCGTCATTCTGACATGCCTGGCTTTCTGCCTGTTTGCGCCAAGCGTGCTGCTTCCCGTTCTACGCGAGTACTGCGACCTCCTTGCCGAGGAGACGAGGCTGACCCACTGTCTCGACGAACTTGAGAGTGAAACCCGCAGCCGACGCGACCTTGCCGAGGCCTTCGCCCATGACGCCGTGATCAACGAACGGCTTGCGGTGCTCGACCTGCATTACAGGAAGCCGAACGAGATCGTTCTGCCCGTCCTGCGTCACGGTGACGCCCGGCCGACCCCTCAACCGGCCCAGGAGCCGATGGACGAAGCCTCGCTCACGCTGCCGGCTCACTGGCCGACTTGGGCACATGGCGCCCGGCGTTGGGCCGACGCCAGGGGCCTGATCGATCTGTTTCTGGATTCCACCTTGCGGCCCGTCTTCTTTCTGATGTCCGCCGGCCTGATCATTGCCGCGTTCGTCCTGTTCGCCCCCAGGCCGAGGTGCCAGCGGGCCCCGGGCGAAATCGAGGCGACCGCCGACCCGTCCGTAGTGAGCTGATCCGCCGGTTGACCCACCACGCGCGTCCAGCACCAAGGAGCCGCGCAGGAATAACGCAAACGGTAGATCCGCCTGCCGGCGGGCAGGTCCGCCAAACGGCAAGCCAGCCGGCCAGCCAAGCGGCACAATCGATCATGTTGTTTTCGCGCGACGCCTAACCGTCCGCATTTGGGTTTGATCGTCGGATGTGTTACGCTGTTCTGTACATGAGACTGGTTGTTATTGGTGAGGAGGAGTCGTGAAAGAGCCGCGAGCTTCGGTCCGCGCAGTTGTTCGAGCAAGGGCTTAGAGCCTATGCGGAGGCAATGGCACAGGCGCTAGCGTGTACGTTTGCACCGCCGAGAAGGCGGTGCCGCGGGAGCCTTGCGATGGCGTCTGATCCTCGAACGCCTGCAAGCGAGTGCACGGGCTGAAGCCCGTGTTTTTTTGGACGCCGCGCGGGCTGAAGCCCGCGGCTCATCTTCATCGCGTATCCGGACCCGCGCATGGCTGCTGTCACGATTCAGAGTATTGTCAAGTCCTATGCGGGGCAAGTCGTGCTCGACGGCGTCACGCTTGACCTGCACAAAGGCGAGAAGGTCGGGCTCATTGGGGCCAACGGCTGCGGCAAGACCACGCTTCTCAAGCTGATCGTCGGCCTGGAGGCACCGGACAGTGGCACCGTCACGACCGCCCGCGCCACGTCCATCGCCTATCTGCCGCAGGAGCCGGAGTTGCCCGGCGACGCCATGATGATCGACGCGGTCGGCGCGGTGTTCGCCGAACACCATCACCTCGAGATCGAACTTCAGACGCTATCGCACGGCATCGCGGAGGCCCACGGCACAACCGACGAAGCGGCCCTGCTCGAGAAGTACGACCGCCTCCATGCCCAATTCGAGACCCGCGGGGGATATAACTACGAAGTCCGCATGCGCGAGATCCTCGGCGGGCTGGGCTTTGTGCCCGACGACTACAACAAGCCGGTTGACATCCTGTCCGGCGGAGAGAAGTGCCGGGCCGCCCTCGCCAGGATGTTGCTCGAGGACGCCGATTTCCTGTTGCTCGACGAGCCGACCAACCACCTGGACATCAACGCCACACGTTGGCTGGAGAAGTACATCGCCGCCCACCATGGCGGGGCGGTCATCATCTCGCACGACCGATACTTGCTCGACCGCGTTGCCACCAAGATCGTCGAGATCGAAGCACACAACACGACCGTCTATCCCACGAACTACACGGGTTACGCCCAGGCCAAGCGGATTCGGCAGTTGCAGGCCGTCCGCCAGTATCAAAGGCAGAGCAGGTGGGTGGCGCACCAGCGCGACTATATCGACCGCGCCCGCTACGCGAAGGACTCCGCCAAGCAGGCCCGTGGCCGACAGAAGCTCCTCAACCGTATGGAGGCCGACGGCAAGGTGCTCAAGAAGCCCGAAGGCCGCGCGTCGAAGATGAAGCTGCGGTTCACACAGCACGAGCAAGGTGGCGAGATGGTCGTCCGCTGCGAAGGCGCCGCCAAGGGCTTCGACGGCGTGACGCTGATCAAGGATCTCGACTTCGAGATGACCCGCGGCGAGAAGGTCGGCATCATCGGCCCCAACGGGGTCGGCAAGACGACACTGTTGCGTATGTTGCTGGGACAGGTCGAGCCGGACGCCGGCGAGGTCCGCCTGTTCGAGAATCTCACCGTGGGCTACTACGACCAGGAACACCGCGACCTGGACCCGAAGCTGACCATCATCGGCGCTGTTCGCCAGGCACGGCCGGAGATCAGCGAGGCCGAGGCCCGGTCCTACCTGGCGTTGTTTCTGTTTCGCGGCGACGAGGTGTTCAAACGCATAGGTGGTCTATCTGGCGGTGAACAATCGCGCGTGCTGCTGGCCCGCCTGGTCTGGACGAGCCCGCACGTCCTTGTGCTCGACGAGCCGACGAATCATCTGGATATCCCCGGCCGCGAGGCGTTGGAGGAAGCGATGCAACTGTTCGGCGGCAGCATCCTGATCGTCAGCCACGACCGGTACTTCCTTGACCGTGTCGTAGACCGGCTACTCGTCCTGCCCGAGCGAGGCCGCCACGAGGTGATCACGGGCAACTGGTCCGCCTATGCCAAGATCCTGGCCGAGCGAGAGGAAGCCGCCCGAGCCGAACAGGCCCGCCAGCGCCAGGAGAAACACAAGGCGGAGAAGGCCAGAGCCAAGGCATCTGGAGAGAAGCGGAAGTCCCGCTCGAAGTACGCCGCCAAACGCTTCGAGGAATTGGAAGCCAGGATCGTAAAGCACGAGGACAGCCTGAGACAACTCGAGGCCGCCTTCGCGGACCCTGTCGCGATGAAGGACGCCGGGAGGTCCAGGAGATTTCACCAGGAGTACAACGCCATCAGGGCCGAGCTCGCCGAGTTGATCGAGCAATGGGAGCGGGATATCGAGGCCCAAGCGAGCTAGCACCGCGTTTCACAAGAAACGCGACTACGATTGCTGGACCGAGAATCCCTTCTCGGTCCTGAAGCCGGTGCCGAGAAAGGATTCTCGGCAGAGCGTACAGTC